>NZ_DASWWZ010000331.1:0-18295 GCF_036405755.1 Schlesneria sp. | reverse complement strand
CCCCCCCATCACGACGACCACTCTTCTACACTCTTGGTGCAATGTGGCGACGGTCCGACTGCGGTGAGACGACACGGCGTCGCCTCTTCCACGAAGCAATTTCAGAAGGCGAACAAAGTCAGCGTTGAAGGAAGACAAGTCCGCTACAGGTTTTCATCGGAAAAAAATACATTGAGCAAGTTGAGCGAGTTGAGCAACATCCCTGTTTTACAGTGTCGGAGGCGGTTTTGAAGTTGCTCAATTTGCGCGACATGAGCAACTTCCAATCTTGTATTTCTTGTATTTTTCGGATGGCGAAAACCGTAATCGAGCCACCGATACGAAATGACGCGACGGCTACGATCTGTCAAACCCAGGGCGAACTTGGGAACAAGTGGCAGACCGACCCCGCTCTCTCTCGGCGAATACCTTCCTGTCCAAAAATTCGATCACTGCGGGAACCAGCGTTCCAGCAAATTTTGTTCGGCCAATCTATTTTCAATCAAAACGGTTTTTTCATAATTTCATGAGCATATCACGAAGATGCGACAAATGTCAATGTCGCAAAGTGACGTGCTGCCGACAGTGAAGCTGTAATTCAGCATCTGCGTCTCTCTGCGCAATCTGCGGATGTTCCCCTGTGTTACGAGAGACGAAATCAGCTTAATTCTCCACATGTCGCCCCCGGATGTCTTCATCCTCGCCCCAGATCATCCGCAGATTGCGCGGATTCACGCAGATTGAGGACGAGGCGTTTTTGCTGGAGGCTGGTAGTTCAGAAGTTGATCAGGAGGGCTTTCTGTAAACCGGATGCTTTCAGGTAGTTGATGACCTGCGCTTCTTCTCGTGACGAGAGTTGCTGCAATGCCTTGATTTCTACAATCACGGAGCCAAAGCAAACGAAGTCGACTTTGTAGAATGTGTCGAGTGGCCTTCCACGGTAGAGAAACGGCAAAGTCTTCTCGCGTTCATACGGAATCTGTTGAAATTGAAGCTCACGCTCCATCGCCTCCTGGTAGATGGGCTCCAGAAATCCGCAACCAAGCTCCCGATGCACGGTCATCGCAGCGCCAATGATCGAGTATGTCTGTTCATCCCGAGAATTCATCATCTGCGTCCCTCTGCGCAATCTGCGGATGATCCAGTGTCACAAGAAATCAAACCTTGCCTGAGATCGTCCGCAGATTGCGCGGATTCGCGCAGATTGAGAACGAGGACGTTGTGCCGCGGGCGGGTTGTTCCTGTTGCCGGTGGGCGCTTCAAACGATACCAGCCTTGAGCGCCTCAAACGATGTCACTGTGAGTGATTTTGACTGAAATGGTTCTCTGGCGGTGACCGTTTGCGAATCCAAGTTGCGAAAATCACTGGCGGGAATCAGACTCTCGCCTCGGGCTGGCGGATGTCGAGTAATAGTGCACAGTTGATCCGGGTTGGCGGTACGAGAAGGGCGTTTTCGGAATGTGGGTAAATTTTGCGGTTCTGGCATTTGTCAGTTATCTGGCCGGGTCGATTCCTTTCGGGTTTCTCATTGGAAAAATCGTGAAGGGTGTTGATCTTCGCAAACTGGGCAGCGGCAATATCGGGGCGACCAATGCGGGACGCGTGCTGGGGAAAAAATGGGGGCTGATCTGTCTGGGTCTGGATGCACTGAAGGGGCTGCTGCCGGTTGCACTGTTTCCCCGGCTGCTGATTTCTGAGGGCAATCCCTGGTTCGCTCACGCGGTGGTGTTGTCAGGCGTGTGTACGATCGTCGGGCACATGTTCCCCTGCTGGCTCGGATTTCGCGGAGGAAAGGGGGTGGCAACTTCGCTGGGGGTGCTGCTGATTCTCAGCCCGTGGGGCCTGCTGGTGGCCGCGGCTTTGTTTTTCGGCTCGATGATCTGCTGGCGAATCGTCTCACTCAGTTCGATTCTGGCGGCGGTCGGATTCAGCCTGTTTGAATTCATCCGCCTTCGTCCGAACCCGTTTTCTGAAGCGACGTGGAGTCAGGGCGTGTTTGCCCTGATGGTACCGCTCCTGATTATCATTCAGCACCGCAGCAACATTCGCCGTCTGCTCGCGGGCGAAGAGCCAAGGTTCACTTTGAAAAGCAGTGCCGAGACGGCCGCTCCACCGTCGCAATTGTGATTGTTGAAGACAATCGTCACTCTTGGGATTGATTGAACTGACTGATCGCGTTGACCTGACAGTGCGCGGCGAGACGGTTTTCAGAATCAAACCATCGGGAAGACGAAGGCCGATACCTGCGCCGAGGTGGGATTGAGCGGTGATTCGACTTATCATGGTGCGCGATGTCAGTGCATAGATTTTTACTCGGAGGAACAGCGTGAGGGGCTTCGACCGAACGACTCTGTCTCATGAATCAACTCACGTTGAGGGGAGCCGGGTCTTCGTCGATCGAAGTTCAACGCGAGGGAAAGTTATGAGCTACAGATTCGGATTCTTGCTACTGTTGATTTGCGGGGCACTTCCGCTGGCTGCGGCGGACCCTCAGCAAGTGAAGAGCCCGCTCTCCACCGACGACTCCCTGGCCTCGTTCGTACTCGCCTCACCCGATCTCAAGGTGGAACTCGTTGCGGGCGAACCGGAAGTGATTGATCCGGTCGCGATCGCCTTTGGTGCCGACGGATCAATGTGGGTCGTCGAAATGCGGGACTATCCGTATGGGCCGAAACCCGGCACCGACGAAAAGCCCAAATCTCGCATCAAACGGCTATTCGATCACAATCATGATGGCCGCTACGAAACGGCGACAGTGTTCGCCGACGAGCTTTTGTTTGCGACAGGACTGCTTCCCTGGAAGGACGGAATCATCGTCACTCTGGCGGGGGAAATTGCCTACTTCGCGGACCGCGATGGAGACGGGAAAGCGGAATTCAAAGAAACCTGGTTTCAGGGCTTCAGCCAGGAAAATTCCCAGTTACGGGCGAACCATCCGACGCTGGGACCAGACGGCTACATCTATGTGGCCAACGGTCTGCGAGGTGGCACAATCGTCCCGACGAAGCCGGAGTGGCGCGATAAGGGAGCTCCGTTGCCTCTGGCGGGATTCGACTTTCGATTCAACCCGCTGACGGGCGACTATGGTGCTGTTTCCGGTCACGGTCAATTCGGACTCTGCTTTGACGACTACGGAAACCGGTTTGTCTGTTCAAACCGCAATCCCGTCCAGCATATTGTCCTTGAAGACCACTACACGAAGCGAAATCCGTTCTTCGCTGTCAGGTCCACGGTTCAGGACGTGGCTGCGTTTGGTGAGCATTCGAAGCTCTATCCCATCAGTCAGGCCTGGACGACGTCGACTCTGCATGCCAACCAGTTCACGGCGGCTTGCGGTGTGACGATTTATCGTGGTGACGGATTGCCTCCCGAGTACAAGGGGAATTCATTTACGTGTGATCCGACCGCCAACCTCGTCCACCGCGAAACACTCGTCCCCAGCGGCGCCTCGTTCATCAGTCACCCTTCGGACGGGCAGAGCGAGTTTCTGGCGAGTCCCGACACTTGGTTCCGTCCCGTCAACCTGGCCAACGGCCCGGATGGGGCTCTGTACATCGTCGATATGTACCGTGCCGTGATCGAACACCCGGACTGGATGCCGAATGAATTGCGGACTCGTAAAGATCTTCATGACGGCAATGACCGGGGACGAATCTGGCGCGTGAAGTCAGAGGAATCCGTCATGCCGCAGGATCGCCCTGAGCACCCACTGGATAAGCTGCCTGTTCCTCAGTTGGTCAAACTGCTGGACCATGCCAACTCATGGCATCGGGAAACCGCCACACGATTGCTGCTGGAGCACGATCGCGACGCCGTGCTCGAGGCACTCAAGCAGAACTGGAAGCAGAATCGCCTGACCCGCAGCCGATTGCCCGTTCTGTGGCTGATGAAGATTCTGGACCCGCGACTGACACCTCCGGTCATTGCCTGGTCGGATATCGATAACCGTGATGCTCGTGTTCGCGAGCAGGTCGTCTCTGCGATTGGAGACCGGCTCGAAGAACTGTTGCCGGAGGAAATCATCCAGCTCACGACGGAGGAAACCGATGACCGCGTTCGCTTCCGACTGGCTCTGGACCTGAGTGGCGGAGTTGATCAGCAGCCGAACCGCCGCAAGGCACTGGTCAGACTGCTTGACCGCGGGGCTGAAGATCCGTGGCTACGAGCGGCCATCGGGACGACGTTTTCCGAACCGCCGCAGGCCTTGCTCCTGGAACTGCTTGACCACTGGATGACGCTGCCGCAGCCTCCGAAGGGGGGAGCCGAATTGACGGAACAGCTTTGCGAAGTTGCCGGTGCACAGATTGAGCCGGTTCAGTCGCGAGCCATCCTCGGTAAGCTGATGGACTTCACCCGGGAAAAGGCCGCCGAAGGAGGACTCGAACTGGCGGCTGCGGGTGTTCAAGGACTTGGGCGGGGCTTGCTGCGTCGTGGAGTCGGATTCCCTGCCTTACGGGCCGATCTGACAGAGGGCGAGAAAGCCAGGTTCCGAGACTTTATGGCGGCGATTCAGCGGATTGCGCAGGATCCAAACGGACCTGCGGCTCGGCGATTGATGGCGATCCGCACCATGGCGTACGGCGAGGGAGCGGAACTGGTTTCTGCCCTGATGGAACTGGCACTGTCCGGAACGGAAGTTCCCGTTCGACTGGCCGCCATTGACGTGCTGGCCACGATGCCAGATCGTTCGATCAGTGACGAAATGATGGCGGCGTTTGACTCGCAAACACCGTCGATCCGTCGCGCAATTCTGGACCTGATGCTGGCTCAGGAGGGACGGACCGAGCAGTTGCTCGGGCTGCTCGAACGAGAAGAGCTGAAGCTGAGTGAACTTGATCCGACTCGACAGGATCGTCTGACTCGGCATCGAAACAAGGATTTGAGTTCACGGGCTGCCAAAATTTTCAGTTCTGCCATCGCTCCCGACCGAGCGGCGGTCATTGCGACCTACCAGCCCGTGCTTGCAATGAAGGGTGATGCCTTCAAGGGCCGGGCCGTCTTCGAGAAGAACTGTGTGACGTGTCACCGTGTCGATAACATGGGGATCAACGTGGGTCCCGATATCGGTGATACGCGTGACAAGCTGCCCGAATACCTGCTGCTGAACATCCTCGACCCGAACCGGGCTGTCGATGCCAACTACTTCAGTTACACCCTGGTTACGAATCAGGGTAAAGTCTTCACCGGGCTGATCAAGGCCGAGACCGCTGGCTCCATCACGATGCGTCTGCCGGAAGGCAAAGAGGAAACCATCCTTCGGTCCGACGTCGACGAGCTGCGAACGACCGGACAGTCGCTGATGCCGGTCGGGTTCGAGAAAACGATCAGCGTTGAACAGATGGCCGATCTGATCTCGTTCCTCAAGAACTGGCGGTATCTCGATGGGGAGATTCCGCTGCAGTGATCAGATGGGTACTCTGTAACGACATGATCTGGTCTTGATTCACGACAGAACCGGGATGTCCCATGAAGTGCTGCACCTTGGCCTTTGGCGTTGTTGCTGTCTGCCTGCTTTCATGGGACGCCCTGGCATCTGCCGCGGAAGTCGAAGAGGGATTATTGGTCGTGCTTCCCGGTCAGATCAGACTGACAGGGCCGGAAGCACGTCATGGCTTACTCGCCGTTCGACGCGACCGTGGATCGAGTGTGATCGCGTCCCTCCGCTCAGGTCTCGTCTGGCGAAGTGACAATGAAGCGGTCGCTCGAATCGACCAGGGAACCGTCATCCCCACTGGAAATGGATCGACCCGAATCGTCGTCGAGGTGGACGGGGCGACGGCGGAAGCGACCGTGACCGTAGACAAGTTCGAAGACGCTCATCAGTGGAGCTTTCGAAACCATGTCCAGTCCGTGCTTTCGAAAACCGGGTGCAACAGCGGAGCCTGCCACGGTGCTGCTGCGGGCAAAAACGGCTTCAAGTTGTCGCTGAGAGGATACGATCCCGAGCACGATTTCTTTTCGATCACGCACCAAGCCCGGGGACGGCGTGTTTCACCCGGTGACCCCGGACGCAGCCTGATTCTGACCAAGCCGACAGGGGCGATTCCTCACAAAGGGGGACTGCGATTCACGGAAGATTCCTACGAATACCGAGTCGTTTCGGAATGGATTGCTCAGGGACTTCCCGGCCCTTCCGAGGCCGATTCGCGAATCACCCGGCTTGAAGTTCTGCCGCCCGCTTCACGTCTGAAAGCCGGGACAGAACTGGCGATGATCGTCGTCGCTCATTTTCAGGACGGCCACTCGGAAGATGTCACGCGGTGGGCCAAATATACCGCTTCGGATCTGACGGTCTGTTCGGTCGATGATCTGGGACGCGTGAAGGTGAACGGCAGCGGCGAAGGAGCGATCGTTGCCTGGTATCTGGCACAGAATGCGACGGCGACCGTCACGGTTCCGTATGTTCAGCCCGTGTCGCCAGATCTCTTCAACAATTCAGAACGTGCGAACTTCATTGACGACGACGTCATCGACAAACTGCACGCTCTGAACATGCCCCCTTCTCCGCGGTCTGACGATTCCGAATTTCTCCGTCGTGCTTACCTTGATACGATTGGTGTTTTGCCGACCGTCGATGAAGTGAGGGCGTTTCTCTCGGATCCGGAACCGGGCAAGCGAAGTCGCGTGATCGAAGAATTGCTGTCACGCCCGGAGTACGTTGACTACTGGGCCTACCAGTGGTCTGACCTGTTGCTGCTCACGGGCAATCGTCTGCGGCCGGAGGCGCTGAAGGCGTACTACAAATGGATCCGCGAGCGTGTCGAGCAGAATACCCCTTGGGACCAGTTCGCACGCGCGATCATTCTTTCGCAAGGAAGCACCTTTGAGAATGGGGCGGCCAATTTCTACGCCCTGCACCAGGATCCGCAGGATATGGTCGAAACGACCTCCATGGCGTTTCTCGGGATGTCCATTCAATGTGCTCACTGCCACGATCACCCCAATGAGAAATGGACGAACGACGACTACTATGGAATGGTGAGTCTCTTCGCGCGGGTACGGGGTAAAGGGTGGGGAGGCGACTTCCGCAGTGGCGACGGAAACCGGACGATTTTTCTGGCTGACCAGGGGGAAGTGCTTCAACCCCGCACGTCCCGACCGCAACCCCCCAAACCGCTCGACGGGTCACCCATTTCTTTTGACGAACCGGGGGACAGGCGAGAGTACCTGGCTGACTGGCTGACCGCAGCGGACAATCCCTATTTTGCGAAAGCCATCGTTAACCGGATCTGGGCTAACTTTTTCGGACGCGGACTGGTCGACGCGGTCGACGATCTGCGGCTGACAAATCCTGCCAGCAATGCCAGGTTACTTGACCATCTGGCGAATGACCTGGTCAGGAACCACTACGATTTGAAGATGATCATTCGCAGAATTCTGGAATCCGAGGCGTATCAGCGGTCGCATGCGGTCCTGCAAGAGAATGCTGCGGATGTCCGATTTCAGGCTCACAGTCAACCGCGGCGCCTGAAGGCAGAGGTGCTGCTCGACGCCATCTCACAGGTGACGGGAGTTCCGACTTCATTCAAAGATCTGCCCAAAGGGACCCGGGCCATGCAGTTGCCGGATGCGAGCGTTGCGTCGTACTTTCTGGATGCCTTCGGACGGCCGGAACGTGTGCTGACGTGTACGTGTGAGAGATCCGACGAGCCGAGTATGACTCAGGTGCTGCATCTGCTGAATGGGAAAACGATTCAGGAGAAGCTCGAATCCACCGAGGGGCGTGTCGCTCAAATCCTTGAATCGAGTCTTTCCAACGACAAGATCGTCGAGACCGTATATCTGGCTGCCCTTTCGCGGTACCCCACCAACCTGGAACGACAGGAGTTGGTGCAGGCATTCGCGGATGCGGGGGCCCAGGAGAGGCGTGCGGTGGTGGAAGACCTGTTCTGGAGTGTGCTGACGTCAAAAGAATTTTTGTTTCAACACTGAATTTTTGTTTCAACACTGAGTCAACGTTCGAAAATGGGACTCTCGATCAGATTCAGGCAGGGTTGGCAGGCAGACGTCCCCGACGAAGTTGTTGCAGAGCGTTTCCGGTCGCCCCCTTGGTGACGTTAAACATCACCTCGAAGGGAAAGTCGGGTGCGCCGGCGTTGACGGCAGTGTCTGTGACCCCGCAAGCTCGGCAAAGCGGTGTTGCCCCATTCTGTCCCATTGAGGAAGAGTTGACGCTGGCGGTCCCCTCGTCACAATTCCGGGTTGTCCCATAAAATGCGATCCATCGCTTGCACGGGGATTCTTGAGCGTTTAGTGAATCGGACGATTGTGTCGTAACCTTGTTCGTTCGTTGAGGCACACCTTTCCGCAGCGACCGAGCGGGCGGCGCGAGTGTGCTGCACCGACGACCGGATTCAGAAAACTTCGTCACTTGAGGAGCGTTTTGCGAGCATGAGTGTTGATATTCAGCGAATCAAGGAACAGGTTCTCAAGCATTCTGATCAACTCGAACAGGTCAGGACTGAGGTGCGAAAAGTTCTGGTCGGCCAGGACACGATGTTGTCTCGCCTGCTGATCGCAATCCTGACGGGGGGGCATGTGCTGCTCGAGGGATTGCCGGGATTGGCGAAGACAACCGCAATCAAAGGATTGGCAAACGCCCTGCACTGCAAGTTCAACCGGATTCAGTTCACTCCGGATTTGCTTCCCGCCGACTTGATCGGAACGATGATCTACAACCCGCGTGAGGGTTCTTTCGGAACCCGTAAGGGTCCGATCTTCGCCAATCTGATTCTGGCGGATGAAATCAACCGGGCTCCGTCCAAGGTGCAATCCGCACTCCTGGAAGCCATGCAGGAACGCCAGGTCACGATCGGTGACGAAACCTACCCTCTGGAAGAACCGTTCCTGGTTCTGGCCACTCAAAACCCGATTGAACAGGAAGGGACGTATCCCCTGCCCGAGGCCCAGGTCGACCGCTTCATGCTGAAGATTATGGTGGGCTATCCCACGAAAAGTGATGAGCGGAAAGTTGTGGATACCGTACTGGATGACATTCGGCGCGAAGTGAAACCGGTCCTGGAACCGCAGCACCTGATCGAAATGAAACAGACCGTCTCGACGATCTACATGGATGATAAGATCAAGGACTATGTCCTTGATCTCGTCATCGCCACGCGGAATCCTGAAGAGTTCAAGCTGAAGCAATTGAAGCCGCTCATCGAATATGGCGCTTCTCCACGCGCGTCGATCAACCTCTGTCTGGCGGCCCGAGCCAACGCTTTCCTGGCGGGGCGTGGGTACGTGACTCCACAAGACGTCAAGGATATCGCACTTGATGTTCTGAGGCACAGGATTGTCTTGACGTATGAGGCAGAAGCAGAACAAATGACCTCGGATGATGTTGTCCGAAAGGTGCTGGAGTCCGTGCCGGTCCCCTGATTCTCGACGATACTCCTGACTTCGTATCCCGGCCACGACCGCGCCAGTGGTATCGGGGCCAGGCTGCGGACGGGATGCAGTAGCGAGGCACGCGCTCACCGTGACCACCCTCGATCAGGGTTACAGTCATCGTTGATATTCGGCAGGAACATTGATGGCCGTTCGAAATCTGGAAGACATCCTCAAAGACGTTCGTCGACTGCAGATCGTTGCCAAACGCCAGGTGAATGATCTGCTGGCGGGTGAGTACCTGAGTGCGTTTCAGGGACGCGGGATGGAATTTAATGCCGTGCGGGAGTATGTCCCGGGCGACGAGATTCGATCTATCGACTGGAACGTCACCGCCAGAGCGGGATCTCCGTTCGTGAAGACATTCTGCGAAGAGCGGGAACTGACTGTTCTGCTGCTGATAGACGTGTCTGCTTCGGGGGCGTTTGGCTCGCAGCAGCGAAGCAAGATGGAGACCGCCGTCGAAGTTGCCGCCGTGCTGATGTTCACTGCACTGAAGAACAATGACAAAGTCGGCGTCCTGTTCTTTGCAGATGATGTCATTAAGTACATCCCACCACGAAAAGGTCGAGCCAACGTCCTGCGGCTGATCCGAGAACTTCTGGCGTGTGAACCGGTCAAAGCCCGGACCGACGTGACGAAGGCGCTGGAGTATCTGGGACGCGTTCAGCGGCGGAAATGTGTGGTTTTTCTGATGAGTGATTTTCTGGGAGACGATTGTTCGCACGCACTGGCCATCGCCAACCGCCGGCATGACTGCGTCGCCGTGACGTTAACGGATCCGCGCGAGTCCGAAATTCCCGATGTCGGCTTTTTGACTCTGCGGGATGCAGAAACGGATGAAATTCTGGAACTCGACACCCGGCATCCCCGCGTTCGTGCCCTGTTCGCCAAAGCGGCAGCAGAGCGAGAAGCGACGCTGACGGGCTGGCTGCGGCGAGCCAATGTGGACCGGCTTGCGATCCAGACAGATCAGCCCTATGCGCTCAGTCTGCAAAAGTTCTTTCGTAGTCGGGAGCGACAACGATGAAACGAGCGCCATGTGTGTCGAATTGGGGCGTGACGCGTCGACGGGTCGCGTTATCCCTGCCACGTAAAAGGGTGTCGCTGCGGGCGTTCGGCTTGCGGCGATGTTTGCTGGCCGTGCCGTTGCTGCTGCTGTTTTGCAGTGCATGCGGAACGACTCCGACGGACCGTGACGGGTCTGTGGCCGAGAAGGGGGATTTTCTCGAACGGGTCACAGAGAAGGGGCCCGTCGAACTGGTCGTCCGAGTCAGCCCGCCAGAACCCCGGCTTTCCGACCTGATGCAGATGGAAGTCACTGTGACCTTCCCGGAAGGTGTCGAAGTCCGTTCACCCGATTTTGGTGAAGGGGTCGGCGATTTCCTGGTCCGAGACTACTCGGAAACCAAACCACCACGAAGTTCGCTTCAGGATAAGGGACTCGACAGTCGCCAGTTCCTGTATAAACTGGAACCGACGCAGACCGGTCGTCATCTGATTCGCTCACTCGTTCTGGAATTTGTTGATCGGCGACCAACGTCCGAGATCCGGGACCAGCTCGCCTTGATCGAGTCGGAACCTCTTGAGGTCGAGGTCACCTCCGAACTGGCTGATCAGATTCCCAGCTTGTCTGACCTGGATCCGATGCTGCCCCCTCGTGCGCTCGATTCCTCGGCACTTCCGAAATGGTGGATGCTGAGTCTGGCGGCAATTGCAGCAGTGGCAGTCGTGTGGTGGCGATACCTTCGAAAACGAAAGCGAATCGCAGTTTCGCCACCACCGTCGCCAGAGGAGATTGCTCATGCCGAACTGAAACGGCTGCTGGCAGAAAAGCTGCCGGAACAGGGACTCGTCAAGGAGTTCTATCTTCGTCTGACGGGGATCGTCCGCCGGTTTATCGAAGGGACGACAGGGGTCCGAGCGCCCGAACTGACAACCGAAGAATTTCTTCGGACAATGCGGACGCGGGACATCTTCTCTGCCGAACGCGCGGTCCGTCTGAAGGACTTTCTCGAGGTGGCAGACATGGTGAAGTATGCTGGCCAGCAGCCCTCCGCTGACCAGATCGAGTTGTCGATCAGCCGTGCTCACGAATTTGTCGACCTCAACCGACGCCAGGAATCGATGCCGATTTCCACGGAGGGAATCTGAACAATGGACTCGTTTCGCTTTCATTCCTGGGGGTGGTTTCTTGCCATCGTTCTCGTTCTGTTGATGGGTTGGTGTCGCTTGAGGCTGCGATCTCGACCGGCTGCGATTTTCTCAAGTATTGAGGGTCTGAAGGGTCTGCCCGTCACGTTCGCGCAGCGGGTCCGCCGAACGCTGCCGCTGCTTTACGGACTGGCGCTGGTGCTGATCATCCTGGGGTTGGCTCGACCTCAAGCGGGTAAGTCGGAGTCGAGAATCACGGGCGAAGGGATTGCGATTGAGCTGGTACTGGATATTTCGGGCTCAATGGAGGCAATCGATTTTCAGCTTGGTGACAAAGAGGTGAGTCGGCTCGAAGCGGTCAAGCATGTGATCTCGGAATTTATCCTCGGGTCTCGAGCAAGCGGGCTCAGTGGCCGAAAGGATGACCTGGTGGGGGTGGTGGCCTTCGGTGGGTTCGCCGACAGCAAATGTCCGCTCACGCTGGATCACGGTGCTCTGGTAGACATCGTGCACAGCCTCGAGGTTCCCAAGCCGATACGCGATCGACGGGGACGGCTGATCAACGCGGATATTCTGAAAGAAGACCTCGCGACGGCGATCGGGGATGGATTGGCACTGGGTGTCGACAGGTTGCGGAACGTCAATGCGAAAAGCAAAGTCGTGATCCTGCTGACCGACGGCGATAACAACGCCGGTGTCGTAGATCCGCGAGAAGCTGCGGAGATTGCAAAAGAATCGGGAGTGAAAGTTTACACGGTCGGTATTGGACGGAATGGAGTTGTTCCGCTCCCTCAGGAAGACGAGTTTGGTAAGCGAGTGCTGGTTCCCGCCCAGTTTCGCATCGACGAAGAACTGCTGCGCGAGATGGCGACGACCGCCAACGGAGAATATTTCCACGCGTCTGATGCGTCAGGCCTGACCAAGGTGTATTCACAAATTGACCGACTTGAAAAATCACAATTCCAGGAAACGAAGTACTCGGAGTACACCGAGCTGTTTCGCTGGTTTGCAGGACCTGGACTCGCCATCGTCCTGGGAATCGGGATACTGAGTGAAACCCGTTTTCGCTCGCTCCCGTAGACGACGTGACAGTCGACAACCGTCCGCAAGCGGCGGGAGACCGCAGACAAACTTCACACAAAATGGGAATCACATGGTCACAATCGCACAGGGAAATCGCCGGTCGGTCTCTCAAGCCGCGTGATGAATCCGTATTGAAAAGATAAACGTGCCAATCCCTTTTTCTCGTCGGTACGAAAGATGAACTGGCAGCATCCTGAAGCTTTGTATTTGATCTTGCCGCTGTGCGTCGGATGGCTCGTGCTTGCACTGGAGTCTCAGCGGCGCCGCAGACGTGCGCGAGAAGCATTTGCAGCTCAGGCGATGTGGGAGCGGATCCTTCCCGAGGAATCGCGTCTCCGGTTCTTCACCAAACTGCTTCTTCGCGAAGGTGCGATGATCGCCGGTCTGGTGGCGCTGGCCGGACCACGATTTGGGACCGAAGTCGAACAAGTCGTGCCGCGTGGCTCTGACATCTATGTTCTGATCGATGTCTCCCGGTCGATGCTGGCTGATGACGTCGTCCCTTCGCGACTCGGTCGTGCAAAAGCGGACGTTGCATCGCTGCTCAATCGTCTTGAGGGCGAACGGGTGGGGCTGATCGCATTCGCGGGTCAGGCGGTGGTGAAGTGCCCACTGACGGTTGACTACGATTCGTTTCGTCGATCGCTGGATGAACTGGATCCCGACAGTGCACCGCGCGGAGGAACGGCAATTGGTGACGCGATTCGGAAGGGACTGGAGGTGTTCAGCGCAAACGCCGAACGTGATCAGACGATGATTCTGATCACCGATGGCGACGATCAGAAGTCCTATCCACTGGAAGCGGCCGCGGCGGCCAACGAGAGACGCGTATCCATCTTCACCATCGGTCTCGGAGACGCAGAACGGGGGGCACGGGTCCCGCTGAAGGGAGATGTACAGGGTTATCTCGAGTACCAGGGGCAACAGGTCTGGAGCAAACTGGATGGCGATCTGCTGGAACAGATTGCGCTGAAAACGGCCGGCATCTACGTTCCTGCCGGAACGCGTTCGTATGACCTCGGTGAACTGTACGAAGCCCACCTGCGGGGACGACGGGGAGCGGAAGAGGCCAGTCAGAAGAAAATCCGCTATTCCGAGAAGTTCCAGACGTTTCTGGCGATGAGCCTGCTGCTGCTCCTCGTGGACTTGGGGATCAGCGTTTATCGCAAGCCGGCTGGCTTGCCACAGAAGGCGCTTTCACTGCCGGGAAATCCGTCCAGGGAACGTCGTCGAGGGGCCACCGTATCCAGTCTGATCGCCCTTCTGGCGGTCCTTCCGTGGGCCCCTGGTCCGCGTAACGTCGTCCATGCCATCGAACCGGCTGCCAGTTTGAAAGAAGGTTTACAGCTCTACTCGTCGGAGAAATATGACGAGGCCCTGACGCGATTCACAGAAGCGAAAGAAGAACTGGATCAGCGCAAGTCAGCGGATGCCGCGGTTGCCGCGTTCGACGAAGCCTGTGCGGCTCATCGAAAAGGGGATTTCGAAGTGGCCAGGAAAGCCTACCTCCGCGCGGGTCTCAGTCTGGACCGACGAATCGCGACATCGGCACACTACAACCTGGGAAATCTGTCCGCGGAAAAGGCGCGGACTCTGGCGGGTGAGAAGCCCGAACTGGTGGCGCCAAAGGACCGTCAGGAAATCCTCGATCAGTTGTCGCAGGCCGTTGCTGCGTACCGGCATTGTCTGGAACTTCAGTCAGATCATCCCTCCGCGCGCAATAATCTGGAACTGGTTCGACGATGGATCAAGTACTACTCAGACCGGTGGAACGAAATTGATCGACAGAAGCGGCGGGACGAATCAAACCTGCTGACATTCCTGAATTACATCGTCGAAGATCAGACGACACTCAAAAATTCTGTTCAGGGACTGCAGGAACCTGTCCGTTCAAATACCTTTGCCGAATTGAAGCGGGCCCAGGAACTGCTCAAGGAAGAGATCCCCACTTTGCGGGAAAAGATCGATTCAGAGCTCCGCTCGCCGCCTGATCCGCAGTCTGGCAACACATCGGCTCCATCGAAGGAGCTGGAGGACGGAATCAAGCTGCTACAGAGCTGGGCCGACACCGCAGCGGAAAAAATGGGATCCGCAGCGCGGCAGCTGTCTGGAAAAGATCGGGAAAAGGCGGTCATCGATCAGCAGGCGGCACTGGATGAGCTTGATCGTATCTGGGAAGGAGTCATCCCCTTCAAGCCCCTGCTCGCTGAAGACATTGTTCAGCAGAAACAAATCACAGCCGCCCTCGCGGCAGATTTGCCGGAAGAGACTGACTCGGAAGAACCCCCTGCTTCAGCGGAATCGGACTCGCTGCCTCTCGTCAATGACACGGCACCTGCTGGAGAAGCGCAGGATCAAAACCCGAATCCATCGAATCGGCTGCCGCAGATGCTCGCCGGGACTGAGATGTCAGCAGAGGAACTCGCAAGAGTTGTCGCCAGGCAGTTGAAAACGCTCAAGCGGACTCAACTTCTTGTTCCCAAGGCAGAAGCAGAACTCGACGAGCTCGAGGCCCCCAGGGAGGATTCTCAGCAGGACGATAAAGCGGCGACCGCGATGCAAAAAGTGGATCCGGAAGACGCGAAGAAAGGACTTCGAGTCGCCATCGCTCGTACTCCGGATGCCGTGAAGCAGATGGAAGAAGCCATCCAATCCCTCAGGCAGAACGACAGGCGGGCCGCCGCGCGACAGGCAGAGGAAGCACTGCGGATTCTGGAGGAAATCGAGCGGGAACAACCCAAGGATGACCAGCAGCAGGAGCAGGACCAGAAGGATCAGGATCAGCAGGACCAGCAGAACGACGAGAAACAGGATCAGCAGCAGGACAACAATCAGAAGGAATCGCCCGAAGAAGAACAGAACAAGAAAGATGAGAGTCAGAACAAGGGCCAAGACGAATCGAAGGAGCGTCGGCCGGACCCCGTTCAGGCGTCCAATGATCGTCTTGAGGATGCACTCCGAAAGGTGCGTGAACGGCAGCAGGAAAAGCGAGATCGAGATCGTAAACTGAAGGGACAATTTCTCGGTCGCGTCCCAGTCGACAAGGATTGGTAATGTCATCGCGCGTACAATTTGATTTTCGGAATCGACGGTATTTCTTTTCAGCAGGGATCTGGTTGCTGGTCTGCCTGATCGGAACTGCCGAACTGATTGCCGCTGCGCCTGAGGTTCGCGTTGTGACCAGTGCCGAGGAAATTTACGTCGGCGACAGCATCGACTATCAGGTGGAAGTTCAAAATGTAGAAAGTCCACCTCGCCCCGATTTGTCAGGTTTCGAAGAGCTGTTTGACGTCGCTGCCAAGGGAGATTCTTCCCGAAATCAGTCGTCCATCACGATCATCAACGGGAAAGTGTCTCAGCAGAACATTCTGAGCCATGTCTTTCTCTACCGTCTTACACCTCGCATCGCAGGGGAACTGACGATTCCCCCTGCCAAGGTCAGCATTGAGGGGAAGACCTATTCGAGCGAGGAAGTGCCGCTCAAGGTGATTGCGGCTGAGGAGCAGGATCTTGTCCTGATGGAAATGAAGGTGAATCCCTCGCAAGTCTACCCGACCCAGCCATTCACGGTGACGCTGCGCATGCTGGTGCAGCCTGTTCCGAACAATCCTTCGCTGGATCCCCTGACGCCGCTCGTGCAACGTCCACCGCATTTGCAGGTCAACTGGGTCGATCCTCCGGCAGGACTGACAGCCTCCGACAAGCAGTTGTGGTTGCAGCCCATGCTATCGGATGACGGAGTTGGCTTTACGTTGAATGATCTCAGTACTCGGACAGACTCGTTTTTTGGCGGTTCCCGCGCCGCTGTTTTCAACCTGATGAAGGGGCGTGAAAGCCGCAAAAATTTTGAGGGGAAGGACGTCGACTACTTTGTGTATGAACTTTCCAGGACCCTGACTGCCGAAAAGAGCGGGGAATACGCACTTGGTCCCGCATTCGTGAATGGGACGTTCGTCGCCGGGGTCGAGCGGCGGGAGTATCGCGGGCGACGGCTGGTCGCCAGTTCTCCAGCAATCAAGCTTGAGGTGCGTGAGGTTCCCTCGCCCCGCCCCCCGACATACTGTGGAGGCATTGGTGAGTATCGTGTCACGGCGTCTGCCAGCCCGATGAAACTTCGAGTCGGGGATCCCCTGACTTTGACGCTCAAGTTCGATCGAGGGAACCAGGCAGGGTCGCTCGATCTCATTTCCGCTCCGGGTCTGGCCGAGATTCCCGAGCTCGCCGAAAATTTTGATTTGATCGACAAAAGTCCGACCGGGCGAGTTGAAGGGACTTCGAAGCTGTTTACCTACGCACTGCGTCCAAAACGCCTCTCGTCGGGTGTCCCGCCCCTTTCGATTTCCACCTTTAATCCTCAAAGTGAGCAGTTCGAGACGATTGCGACTCAACCAATCCCGCTGGAAATCACGGAGGCGGATCGATTGAGCGTGGGAGATATCAAAGGGAGCCTCACGACGTCCTCGCCCGCAGCGATCAAATCGCGTGCGGAGGGGATCTTTCAGAACATTACGAACCTTTCGGCCGTTCGAAATCAGCGAGTCAGCCTGCTCTCGTACGTGGTCGCGTCTGGCGCGGTCTGGGGTGGTGCGGGGGTTGCAATCGGACTGACTGCACTGCTCCGGCGTCGAAATTCAGACGAGCGATTCGTGCGACGCCAGCAGGCCCGCAGCAACGCACAGCGAAGATTAAGTGAAGCCCGGTCACTCACCGGCAAAGGTGACGCGAAAGTGGCTCTTCGTACGCTGCGTGCTGCGTTAATAGGACTGATTGCCGACCTGAAAAACCGGGTGGCGGACGGTCTGACGTCGGCGGACGTTCGTGAAATTCTTGCCGGTTCGTCCGTGACGGAAGAAGACCGAGCGGCGGTGATTCGACTGCTGGAGTCGATCGAGTCGGCAGAGTACGGGGGGGCTCAATCGGTTCAGATTGAAGAGGCGATGGGCGAGACGTCTCGTCTGATCGGCAGGTTGGCAAGCGGTCTGGAACGAGCCTGAAGCTCGCGTCCGGGGACATCACAGGCGTTGTGAATTGCGGGTAAAGATGAAATTGATTGCGACTGGTTCTCGACTGCTCTGCGTATTTCTCCTGATGACGGGACAGCAAATTTCTGCTGCGGATTCCGGGGCATCAGAGCGTTCGTTCGTGCGGGCTCTGGAACTTTTTGATTCAGCAAAATCGACTGAAGACTACCTCGAATCCGCCAGCGAACTGGAGTCGATCGTCGCGGACGGCTACCGCAACGGTGCCGTCTATTACAACCTGGGGAATGCCTACTTCCGGGCTGGGCAATTCGGTCGGGCGATTTTGAATTACCGCAAGGCCAGGTCCTACCTTCCCACCGATCCTTACCTCAAAGCAAACTTGGAACAGGCACTGGCGATGGCTCCAGGACGACTGACCGAAGTTCCGCAGTCGTGGTGGACACACGTTTTCTTCTGGACAGGCTGGCTTTCTTTTCCGTCGAAATGCCTCACATTTTTGATCGGAATGTCGATAAGTGCGGTTGCAGCGGTTGTGGCATTCTGGTTTCGTCGCCCCCGTTTTTGTTTGCCCATTGCAGGCCTCGTCGTGGGGAACCTGGCGATGGGCCTGGACGCCTGGCTGACCGATCCTGAATTTCTCGATGCTGACCGAGCTGTCATCACTCGCGAAACCATTGCCAGAAAAGGGACTGGAGAAGCTTACGAA
>NZ_DASWWZ010000330.1:0-4570 GCF_036405755.1 Schlesneria sp. | reverse complement strand
CGAGTGCCTCGGGATTCGCCGGTGTCCGGTTACGACCGATGAACTTCAAGCGGTCCGTCTCGTATGTCGGTTCTCCTTCGACCGGCCCCCGCACTTCCAGCAGGTGGATCATCCAGGGTGGATTCTCGCTACGGGACCGGGGACGGCGAGTACAGAGGATCGCCTGCCGTGAAGTCAGAATTTCTGTCTGCACGAACAGATTCGAGAACGCCGGATGCGTAGCCTCGGAGTTTGGGGCCGCCAGTACCACTTCCGCGTAACTGGTAAACTCAATCGTCCGCGGCACCTTCGACCGGTTCACAATCGTGGTTCGTCGAATTTCGATGTCATCTTCCGGAGAAACCGCGATCTCCGTGTGCAGCTTGATCTGGCTATCGCGACGACGGAATTCAGCACGCGCCTGTGAGAATATCGCTTCGTACCGTTTCGTTGGCTGCAGTGTTGGCTGATGAGAAGTGGACCAGACTTCACCGCTGCTTACATCACGCAGGTAGCAGAAAACTCCCGTGTTGTCGCGAGTTGCATCTTCTCTCCAGCGGTTGACCGTCAGCCCTTTCCAATGGCTGTATCCTCCACCACTGTTCGTCACCATCACATGATACCGGCCGTTGGAGAGCAGGTGAACTTCCGGCGCGGGCGTGTTGGGTGTCGTAAAGACGCGAATCAAAGCGGCACGGTCGGTCGAGGGGAGGCTTTCCGTAGCCGCCTCGTTGGCGTGCGGATAAAGGGGTGCGGCGTGAGGAATGCGTTCCTGAAGCAGCAGATCGGCGGCCTGGAACTCGGGGTCGCTGTCGAAGCGTCTTTGCATTGGTCGATTGAGCAGCACGTACGCAAACGACAGGAAGGCCATTCCCTGATGATGCGCCATATACGACTGCACCACGGCGTGTGTCTGTCCCCGGGAAAGGCGTGACGGGGTGTAGTCGACGGCTTCATGAAACCCATACGCCCCTTCGAATCCTTTCGCCTTCATGACCTCCAGATTGATGCAGGCCTTCCGCGGGGAGACCATCAGTGCCATCGCAGTGGCGTACGGAGCGATGACCAGATCGTCAGCAAGTCCCCGCTTGTAGCCCAGCCCTGGAACACCGAACGCCCGGTACTGGTAATTCATGTTGGCATCGGTGGCATTGTACCCCGATTCCGAGACACCCCACGGAACACCGCGCTGCCTTCCGTACTGAATCTGGCGGTCAATCACCGTCTGGTATGTCTGATCAAGCAGCGTGTCGTCATAAGTAGGCATCACCAGCAGCGGCATCAGATACTCGAACATCGATCCGCTCCACGACAGCAGCGTCAACTGCCCGTGCGATCGGGTGAGCGAACGCCCCAGCGCGAACCAGTGCTCCTGCGACAGTCGGCCTTGGGCGATGGCCACAAAGCTTGCCAGCCGTGCTTCCGACGCGAGAAGATCGTAGAAGCTGCCGTCGCGCCGGAGTTCACTGACATTGAAACCGATCGCGAGCAATCGACGACGAGAATCGTAAAGGAAGTCATACTCGATATCGGCGAACTCGGCACATTGCTCGGACAGTTCCTCAATCTGATGTACGCGTTCACACGCCGTGTGAGTCGACTGTAAGACCAGTTCTCGAAGATGTTCCAGCCATTTCCGCTCTGCAGGTGCCAGAACAGGGCCCGTTTTCTCGACGCTCAGGATCCTGTCAATTCCGGGTAGCACTTGATGATCAAACTCACAGACCTCTCGTAGAGACGGAATTCGATTCAGCCGGTCGACGATCTCCTGAAGTTCCCTGGACATCGAAGCCGGCTCATGGCTGCCACTCCGATGGACTTCCGGCGGAATCGCTGCGTGCGCCAACCACAACGCAACCGATGACAAGTCGTCAAGAACTCCACGGCATTGCTGGTTCAGATCCTTCAGAATCTCACGCACAGCGTCCGATTCCCGATTCTGACCCCATTCCACAATGGCAGCCGAAGCGGTTTGCATCTGTTGCAGCCATTGCTGGGTTTCCGGCAGAGTCGATGGACGTGTCTGAGCATCCGCTCCGCGTCGCAGAAGCTGCAGTACACTCTCGAGAGTGGGCAAGTTGTCAGGTGGTTTTGGTCTCGAGGAAATCATTCCCGAGCCCCCCTTCGCTGACGACCCGTTCAAAGAAATCGGCGACCCGTCCCCAGCTTCTTGTGGTCTATTCTTTTTCGCCTCGATTCGCCCCTGAAATGGCTCTTTGGCCGCCACCTCAATCAGACGGTGAGTGACTGCCAACGAGTTAAGGAAACCTGTCGAGATCAGCCGATCGGTGATCAGTTCCTTCAATCCACGCCGCAGGATCAACAGGTGCCCGGCAAGGTTTCCGCTGTCGACAGCCGATACATATTTCGGAAAGAGGGGAGTAAGCGACTGGGTGTCATACCAGTTCAGGAAGTGACCATGAAATCGCTCGAGCGACTCCATCGTTTTCAGAGTATTCCCGGTCCGCTCCAGCAAGCGACCGGCAGAAATATATCCGAAGTCATACGCGGCCAGGTTTGCCAGCAGTGACATCCCGATGTTGGTCGGTGACGTCCGATGAGCCACCACCGGCGCGGGATACTCCTGAAAATTATCGGGGGGCAACCAGTTATCTTCCGGCCCCACAAACGTCTCGAAGAACTTCCACGTCTTCCGCGTCAACTGATGCAGAAACAGCTTCTGGTCTTCATCCAGCGTTTCAGAGCGTCGAGGAATCTGCTGACTGATTTTCCAGGCGATGTAAGGCGCAGCCGCCCAGAGCATGATGATCGGGAGCGCCACCCACAACGAGACAGGCTGAACAAACGCCAGCCCCAGTGCGATCACCAAAGCAAACGCCGGGGAAAACCACATTCGCCGGAAGCTCGATTCGAGATCATCGGTCAACTCACTTTCCGCATCGCTGGCCGTCTTCCATTCCAGCATCTTCCGCCGAGTCCACAAAGTGCGGACACCGGTCCTGATGATGGCATCCGCGCAGATGAAAGCATCATACGGAAGGAAAATGAAAATCAGTGCTGCCCTCGCCAGGCTCATTCCGATCGACTTGACGGCGGGACGCAAGGTCGATGCCTGAGGGGACTCCGCTGCTTTCCGAACCAGAGCGACGAGCGACACGCAAACGGACGGAATCACAATAATTCCCAGCACCGTCGCCGTCCACAACAGGGCGTGCGGATGCACCAGCCAGCCGAGGACCAGAACCAGCGTCAGAGCCAGGGGAACCACGCTTCGTCGAAGGTTGTCGAAGATCTTCCACCGGGACAACAGGCTGATGGGGTTGTCCCGTCCTGGAATCAACCAGCCGGCAATCTGCCAGTCGCCTCGAACCCAGCGATGCCTTCGACTGACATCCGTCTCGAATTTCAGCGGAAAGCTTTCGAATACGGAGATGTCGCTGGCAAGGCCTGATCGGGCATAGCACCCTTCCAGCAGGTCGTGGCTGAGGATGCGATTCTCGGGGAACCTGCCATCCATCGTGCGTGAGAATGCATCGACATCATAGATCCCCTTGCCGATAAACGATCCTTCTCCGAAAACGTCCTGATAGACATCAGATATCGCCTGAGTATAAGGATCGATCCCCGGCTCTCCCCCGAACAACTTGAGATACCAGGAAGGTCTCGTCTTCTCAAAACTGATCGCCACCCCCGGTTGCAGAATTCCATACCCTTCAACGACGCGGTTTCGCCTGGAATCGATCAGAGCCTGGTTGAGCGGATGGGCCATGGTGCCGATCAATTGCCGAGCGGCATCTCGTGGCAACAGCGTGTCCGTGTCCAACGTGATCACGTACTTCATCTTTGGAAGAGACTTGACGTCCCCCACGATGACGGAAAACGCCTCCGTCGCACCTGTCAGTAAGAGCTGATTGAGGTCTCCGAGTTTGCCTCGCTTTCGCTCGTATCCCATCCAGACCTTTTCTTGCTCGTTCCAGCGACGTGGTCGGTGAAAGAGGAAAAAAGTTCCGCTGAAGGTCAGTGATTCACTACTGTTCATACCGGGTTCGACTGCCCCCCGGTACTTCCGATTGAGTTCCTCGATTCCTGCTGCCGCAGCCGCGATCAGCTCTTCATCCCCCGGCATCACTTCTTGGTCGGCATCTCTCAGATCCGTCAGCAGGCAGAACCTGAGGTTCGGATCCCGATTCGCCAGATAGCGAACTTCGAGTCCCTCAATCAGCCGCTTCACCGACTCTTTCGAAACCAGCATCGTCGGAATCGCGACCATCGCACGGTCGCTGTCGGGGATCCCCGCCGAGAAATCCATCCGCGGCAATCGGTGGGGGCGAATCAGCATCGTCGTCAGCCAGTTCACCAGCCCAACCCCCAGATGGCTGCCGCTCAGTGTGAGCAGCGCTGCCAGGAACCAGAACCAGTAGGGATTGGTGCCAACAGCGGGCGACAGATTCAATACCAGCGCGGCCACCGCAACCGAAATCAATCCGATCGAGCCAAGGTAATTCGTCAGCGGGAAGTAACTCGCCACTCTCTTCACGCGCGAGAACAGCGTCCCCTTCATACGGCATGCCGCTTCGAGATCGTGCAAACCTTTTCCAACGAGGTAGTACCCGACATGCGATTTCCGATT
>NZ_DASWWZ010000329.1:0-3722 GCF_036405755.1 Schlesneria sp. | reverse complement strand
ATCGTGGGAGGTTCCATTCCCACGGCAGCGTTTCACAATCTTGCTGAGTGAACGTTTCATCTGCTGAAGTGACTGGATCTTCTCCTCGATGTCGCAGACTTTCGCTTCGGCCCGCTGGCGTATTTGCTCGCAGCAGGAAGGGTTGACGAACGACAGGTCGAGCAGCTCGCGTATCTGGGCTAGCGTGAACCCCAGATCCTTCGCGCGCCTGATGTACTTCAACCGCTCTACAGTTCTCTCATAGTAAAGTCGGTAGCCGGACGGACGGCGTTCGGGTTCCTGCAGCAGACCTTGCCGTTCATAGAACCGAATCGTGTCGATCCCTGTATCCGAGAGTCTGGCGATCTCGCCAATTTTCATCGCTTTCATCGACAGCCCCTTCGTGGACCCCCGGGCGGACCTCAATTGACGCCGAGATCTTACACTCTCGAGTATACTCCAAAGTCAAGGCACAAATCAGGGAAGCAGATTCGAAAGACGCCCGCTGCCGCGAACTGTACGATACGTGAACTCAATATCCCATTCCCGCTCACGACTCAGACCATAAATAGCTTCCCCCCCTTCTCTGCTCAAACAGGGAGGCTCGAGTCACTCGATCACCGGATGCGTCGTAACTTTTGGAGGTATTCATGGCCTACGATGAAATTCTTGCGAGTCGTATCCGGAACATGCTTGCTCGTAAAAAGGGGATCGAACCGAAAAAAATGTTCGGCTGCCAGTGCTTCCTGCTGAACGGCAACCTGCTCACCGGCGTTCGAAAGGATTGTCTGATTGCACGGCTTGGTAGAGAGGAGTCAGAACTGGCACTTCGGGAGCCGTTTGTTCGTCCTTTCGATATCACCGGCAAGAGAATGCGGAACTGGGTCCTGGTCGAACCGCCGGCGGTCGAAGACGACGATCAATTGAAGGGGTGGATTGATCGAGCGACATCCTTTGTGAAGAGACTGCCGAAGAAATAGTCGCGTTCCGGCCAATCCCCACGGGAGACGAACAACGCCATTCGCAAGGACAAAGAGAGGCGGGCTGGTTTTTTGCCGACGAACGTTTCCCGTAAACGAAGGTTGATGTATTATGCGGTGATACAACTGATGTCCTGCGATTGGAGAAGTTGCTGATGTTGACATTGACGGGCCCCCGAATCTCGCATTTTTGTGACAAAGTTACGCGCCGCTCTTTCCTCCAGGTCGGCGGTCTCTTCATGGGGGGGTTGACACTTCCCCGCCTGTTACAAGCGGAACATTCTTCGAGCGGCAATCAGCCTTCGACCTCCCGTCAACGCAGTGCGATCATGATTTATATGCCGGGGGGCCCGCCCCACCAGGACATGTATGACCTGAAGCCGGATGCCCCTGCGGAAGTTCGGGGAGAATTTGATCCGATTGCGACCTCGGTCCCGGGGATCGAAATTTGCGAACTGATGCCACGACTGGCTCAGCGGATGGACAAGTTTGCGATCATTCGTTCACTTGTCGGGTCCGATGGTGCCCACGCCTCAAACCTGTGCGTTACCGGAGCCCCCTACGGAAACAAGATTCCCGGAGGAGCACCCCACTTTGGTTCGATGATCTCGGCCCTGCAGGGACAGACACATCGAGCGGTTCCTGCCGTCGCAGATCTCTCGGACATGATGCAGCATCTTCCGTATAACGTGGGAGGACCAGGGTTCCTGGGATCAGTCCACCAGCCCTTCCGGCCTGATGGCGACACGCGTGCCAACATGGTGCTCAACGAAAGTCTGGCACCACGGATGGATGATCGCCGGATGCTGCTGACGTCGTTCGATCGCTTCCGCCACGAGGCAGATGCACACCGCCATATCGGCGGCATGGAAACCCATGTCGATCAGGCACTCGACGTCCTGACTTCCAGTCGTGTGATGCAGGCACTGGACCTGGACCGGGAAGACCCCAAGGTCCGCGAACGATACGGCGCAGATGATCTTCAGATTCTGCCCTACTCTAATCTGGGGTACCGGGCGCTCGTGTCGCGATTCCTGATGGCGCGACGACTGGTCGAAGCGGGTGTCCGCTGCGTGACCGTCTCGTTCGCCGATTTTGACTGGCACGGTTCCAACTTTGCATTCGGAAGGAAGGTCTTCCCTGTCTTCGACCAGGCAATTACGGCTCTCGTCGACGACCTGCACGAGCGTGGGATGGCCGATGACGTCAGTGTGGTCGCATGGGGTGAGTTTGGACGAACACCTCGCATCAATGCAACGGCTGGCCGCGACCACTGGCCGCAGGTCAGTTGTGCACTGCTGGCCGGCGGGGGGATGAAGACGGGGCAAGTAATCGGATCAACGAACCGTCTTGCTGAATCGGCTCAATCGCGCCCTGTCCATTACTGCGAAGTTCTCGCGACGCTCTATCATAATCTGGGGGTCGACGTTGAAACCGCCACCGTACGCGATCCGGGGGGAAGACCACGCTACCTGATCGACGGCCATCGCCCCATCCCGGAACTGGTGGGATAGTTTCAGCGGAGGCGAGAAATCGTTCGCTGCCATATGAGGGCTTCGTACGAACTCTGATTCACGAAGCCCCCGAACTTTTGTGAACTTCAGTCCTCAACGCCCGTAGCAGAACAGTCTCCTCACAGAACTGTGGCCAATGCAACAGTCGAACCTGGCGATCATCGTCACTCTGGCTTTCCGCATTGTCGGAGTCTGTGGGGACTACTTTCTGAAACTGGCGAGCCAGCAGAAGGATTCCCTCCGGTCCCCCTGGTTTTACGTCGGTTTCGTTTTGTACGCATCCACCGCCTTTGGTTGGGTGTTCGTGATGAAGCAACTCAAGCTCGCGACCGTCAGCGTGGTCTACTCTGTCTCAATGGTTCTCCTGCTGACCACGATTGGAGTCGTCTTCTTTCAGGAAAGTCTCAGTTCACTTGAGATCGTCGGCTTGTGGCGATGGCCATCGGCGCGCTCGTTCTCTTAACGCGTTTTTCCTGACGGATCGTTCGCACTACGGGGCCCTCCAGAAGCATGAATAATCACCGGGCCGGTCGCGACTCGACTGCAGCGAATGACTGGACAGCAGCGAATCAGAGTCGAGACTTCTCTCAAGTTCCATCCGGCTATTCTTCAGGCTCTGCCGTGACGGCATGTTCAGTGGGAACAATATGATGGCCCCGCAACTGGGCATAGACCTGTGTGAACTCCGCACCGAAAAACAGGATCTGCGACGAGTAATATGTCCACAACAGAAACACGGCCAGCGATCCGGCCGCCCCATACGCTGACGAGACTGCCGCTTTCGCGAGGTACAATCCAATCAAGTACCGGCCGAATGTGAAGAGCAACGACGTCACAATGGCACCGATCCAGACATCCTGCCATTTCACGTGCGCATCCGGCAGGAATTTGAAGATAAACATGAACAGAATCGGGATCACGACAGACGAGCTGACGTAATCGACAATCTGCGGCGACAACACAGGCACGTCGATCCAGTGACTGATGGTCGACAGCAGGGTGCTGAGGCAAAGCGAAACCAGCAGCAGAAACCCGATTGACAGGACCATGGCAAACGATAGGGCCCGGTCTTTCACCAGTCCCCAGACTCCCAGGCCGGGTTTCACTTTAACTCCCCAGATCGTATTCATCGAATCTTTGAGCTCGACGAAGACTCCTGTCGCTCCAAACAACAGCGCGACGACCCCGAGGATCGAAGAGACCAGGCCAACATGCTTTTCTTTACTCGCCGCAGTGATCATGGCCTGGA
>NZ_DASWWZ010000328.1:0-2313 GCF_036405755.1 Schlesneria sp. | reverse complement strand
TCCATTCCCCCGTATCCAGCCGGCGAAGAACAGCAGTCGCACGTGCCGTACACCGCGAGTGACGGGATGACGTTTGTATGGTTCCCCTTACGACGGGATCTGTCAGCAGAAATCGTCCGAGCAGAATTTGTCCGTCCTGTTCGAAGTTGACTGTGCTCAGTCCTTCCGTATCGGCCTTCCAGTCACGTGCGGGGGTCAGCACGACGTCGACTTCGGGATCGCGGGTGAGCGTGAGCTTTGAATTCGTGACATCACAGTCTTCGGGGCGGACGAACGGCAAGTTGATCTGGACCCCTGAACGGATAGGCAAGCTGCCGCGGAGGGAAATTGTTTGCCGCCCCTGGGTCTTGTCATGAAAAATAACGATGCGCGAGGGATTCGTGCGTGACTCGGCCCAGCGAATCCGGCGTTCCGCGCCGTTCTCGATGACCGAAACCTTCTCTACCCGCAGTCGCCGATCGACATCGAGGACCGTCTGAAAAACAGGTGCCAGCGAGGTTTCAATCTCTCCGACAAGCGACCATTCCATTCGCCGCTTGCCAATCGATCCTGATTGTCGCCACTGCATCGCTCGGCGACGGGGCTGATACGGGACCAATGAGAATGTCGGGGCCGCGGCCGCACGTAGCTCAAACGCGGTTTGTGCCTGGGTTGGAACGACGGTCTCCAGCAGGACGGGGGCCGTCGCGTCGATCCACGCTTGCAGGTAACTCTCTGGCGAGATGCTGTTGACGTATTCGGGGTCCAGATTGCCCGCTTCGACACGGAAGTCCGATGGTGCGGAGATTCCCCACCAGTTTCGTTCAAAATGCCAGACGAGCGTCTCAGAGCCTGCCAGCCCAAACCGGGGGAGTACGGTCTGGACCAGTGAGTCGGCCTGAATCAGCAGCAGTGTCCCATCGACAATGATCTGAGAACGCCGGGGGGACTCGAAAATCAGCCTCAGACGACGCTGGCCAGATGGAAGGACAATCACGTCACTTCTCAACAAATCGTCGTCACGTGAGTGAACGCGACGGACAATGGCGTCGGTGGGAAGTTCGAACTCCAGTGCCTCCAGGCTTCCCTCTTCGACATTGGCGACGAGATGAAACCGAAGTTCAACGCTGGAGGGGCGAAGTTCGAGATGCTGCAGCATCGATGCCGTTGCATTGAGGACCTTGGGAGGAGGTGCAGATTGACCCCAGCGAGCAGAAATCAATGAGGTCAGGCCCAGGTCCGTTTCGATGCGGTAACGATCCGGATCTCGTTCGGACGCACCCCGCGCACCGGTGACCTCGGCATAGGGATAGGGCTCAGGTAGCAAGAGGGTGAGGTGGCTGTTGACCACGCTCGGGATGGCCAGATCCAGCGTTCGACCCCCGGGGCGCGGCTTGCGAAGCCGCAGTTCGATCCTGAACGTGGAGATCCTCTCCTCTTGAAGCTCATCGGCAGCACTGACGGATTCGTCCGACTTGAAACTCGATTCGGGCCGCATCAGCTCGATCGAGTAGCCCTTTCCATTCGGCAGTGAGCCGATCGGAGACGGCTTACCGTTGACCAGGCATGACTCGGCATCGGGCAAGCTCACATCGGCCAGCGCCAGTTCTACCAGGACACTCGGGTCTGACGAGGGGAGCAGATGGACGACGTAGCTGGCCAGGATATTCCAGTGACTTTCGTTCGTTCCCCGCAATTCATAGTTCGCGGCTGAGATCAGATAATCGGGGGTAGCCCCTCGTTCGCTGGCAAGTTCTTTCCATCGTGACAGGACGTCTTTGGGTACATAAACGAAGGGGAGTGATTCGGAGGGATTCCCTTCTTCGTCGACGGGGATGTAGACACGGGGAATCGTCTGGACCAGACCCGCTTCGCCACCTGCCTGCCGGGCAAATGCGGGCGTCGATGAAACTAACGACAATCCCGCGAACGTGATGCCCCCCAGCAGGCAGGCCGTCAGCGTTGCGGGCAAGGTACGTAGAGATGAGCCCATCGATTCCGCTGGAGGTTTCACTGGAGTGAGTAGCCGACGGGGAATCAACAAGGCAATCAGCGTTCCCGCCACGGCGCCTCCCAAGAAACCGGCATACGGCATGGGGGCCGAGAATGTTGCCGCCATGGACAACCCGAGGACGTAAGCAGCAAAACGGTCTCGGTTCGACCAGCCAATCATCCGCAGTCCGATGCCGAGCGTCAGGCAGCCCCCGAAGCTGATCCAGGTGAGCAGCTTGATACGAGAGGTGTGCCACAGCTCAACCGACAGATTCGTAGGCACACCGGGCGTGACGGCTTCATGTCGCTGACCTTCGGCGGCCGCTTCCAGGGATGCTTCCG
>NZ_DASWWZ010000327.1:0-5771 GCF_036405755.1 Schlesneria sp. | reverse complement strand
TCTCGACGGTGCGACCTGGCCGGCTGTAGAGATTCCGGATGATTTGACCGGCCCCAAACCCGAGTACGATGAACTCAAACGGAATCACTGGGCATGGCAGCCACTCAAGGCCGTGGTGCCACCCACGGTCACAAGCGAAGCGTTTGCGGCCAATCCCATCGACCAATTCATTTTCAGCAAATGGGCCGAAGCGGGACTGCAGCCAGCCCCGGATGCCGACAAGATTGCACTGATTCGTCGCGTTACCTTCGACCTGACCGGACTTCCCCCCACCGTTGATGAGATTGACCGCTTTCTGAGTGATGATTCTGACAAGGCTTTTGAGAAGGTCGTCGATCGATTGCTGAAGTCTTCGGCTTATGGGGAACGATGGGGGCGTCACTGGCTGGATCTCGCCCGTTACGGCGAATCCACTGGCTCGGCACGGAATATCCCTCTGCCCCACGCCTGGCGTTACCGTGATTACGTCATCGACTCATTTACGAACGATAAGCCCTACGATCAGTTCATTCGTGAACAGATTGCCGGGGACCTGCTTCCCGCCAACTCTCCGACCGAAAAAGCAGAGCAACTGATTGCGACGGGCTTTCTGGCGATTGGCGTGAAAGACGTCAACCAGCGGTTCAAAATCCGGTTCATCATGGACAACGTCGATGAGCAGATCGACACGGTTACCCGTTCTGTTCTTGCGTTGACCGCGAGTTGCGCCCGTTGCCACGATCACAAGTTCGACCCCATTCCGGCCGTCGACTATTACGCGCTGGCAGGGATCTTCCAGAGCAGTGACTTGTGCGCCGGTGTCAGAAGCAAGATGGGGGGCGGCGGTCTCGATTACTACGACAACACGTTGCTGCTGCAGGTGGGGGCCGATGCCAAAACCGATCCGCAACTTGCAGAGAAGATCGAAGCGGCGACGCAGGCCTTTGAAAAGGCACGTGCCGAGTTCGAAGCGATTCGGGGCACACCAGAAGGTCTCGCAGTCGGTCCGAATGGCAAGCCCAAACAGCAGGCGTTCCGGGCACGCATGAACAAGGCCCAGCAGGAACTTCTCGCACTGACCGATCCTGCCGTCATTGGAAAAGTGGCTTACGGTGTCCGGGATGGAAAGAAGATCAGTGACACCGAAGTCCGCATCCGTGGCGAAGCCGAACTGCAAGGTCCGACGGTTCCACGTGGCTTCCTGAGTTTGCTCGAATGGCCTGAACAGCCAAAGGTCAATCCAAAACAGAGTGGACGCCTGGAACTGGCCGAGTGGCTGACGAGTGAGCAGAACCCGCTTACTCAGCGAGTCATCGTTAACCGGATCTGGCAGCACCTGTTCCAGCGCGGGATTGTCTCGACGGTTGATAACTTTGGAACGACTGGCGACAAGCCCTCGCATCCGGAACTTCTGGATTACCTGGCGAAACAGTTCGTCGACGAAGGCTGGTCGGTCAAGAAGTTGATTCGATCGATCGTCCTGAGTCATACGTACCGGCTCGGTGCCGATTCCGTCAGCTCCAATCTGGCGATTGATCCCGGTAATCGGTTCCTGTGGAGACACAGTCCTCGCCGCCTGGACGCGGAAGAGATTCGCGATGCCATGCTGGCTGCATCGGGGCAGCTCAATCCCGTCCGCCCTGAAGGGTCGCCAGCAAAAGACTTCAAAGTGATCGAAATGAGGAACAATGGTCCGGAAGCTCGCAACCTGAGCGAACAGGCACTGGCCAGCGTCTCACGCAGCATCTATCTGCCGCTGGTGCGTGGTGTCACTCCTCGCTCTCTGGAAGTCTTCGACTTCGCAGAACAGGGAATGGTGACCGGCAGTCGCGATACAACGACGGTTCCGACCCAGGCGCTCTACCTGCTGAACGATCCGTTCGTACGTAAACAGGCACTCGCGCTTGCGGAACGAGTTGTCCAGCAGCCGAACCTCAGCGATATCGAGCGGGTCAACCTGGTCTACAGACTCGCGCTCGGCCGCCAGGCGAATCCGACAGAAATCGAACGAGCCACCGGGTTTGTTACAGAGATCGAATCCGCCTCCCGGCCGGCCTACGCTGCGGCGGACGTCAACCTGGTTGCTGATGCCGATAATCCCGCCACGCCAGCGACGTTGACCAAGGGGACTCAAGGGAATTCCCGACCGCAGGCAGCGAGTGACGCGACGGCGGCAGCTGTACTTCCGGTGATTCCTGTGAATCCCGACGACATCGATCCTGTCGATGCACCCGTCAAAGAAACTGTGATTGAAGCCAGTGATGCCAGGACAGCGGCCTGGTGGAGCTTCTGTCAGGCGGTCCTGGGAGCAGCGGAGTTCCAGTATCTGAAGTAACTGATCACGCCGACACGGCAGGTTCTGCATTGAACATTTTCAACTCAATCCATGAGACAAGGTTTACGAATATGAGCTCAGAACAGTCATCGATCATCAATCCCTACTCGATCACACGTCGTCAGGCACTGAAAGCGGCGAATGCCGGCTTCGGTTATCTGGCCCTTGCGAGTCTGCTCCGTGAGACCGCTCCTCGTCAGGCAGTTGCGTCTCAGCAGGCGACTCCTGAACGCCCTCTCGCACCAAAGCCACCGCAATTTCCGGTTAAGGCCAAGCGAATCATCTTCCTCTTTATGGAAGGGGCGATGTCACAGGTCGACACTCTTGATTACAAACCTCAGCTTCAGGCCAATGATGGAAAAGTTGGACCTGGCGGCGGGACGCTGACTGGTTCCAAGTTCAAGTTTTCGCAACATGGCGAAACGGGAACCTGGGTCTCCGAGCTGTATCCGAATTTGGCACGCCATGTCGACAAGTTGTGCTTCCTGCGGGGACTGCATACCGACACCCCGGCTCATCCGCAGGCCGTAATTCAACTGCATACGGGAGCGGCTCAGGCGCAGTTGACCCGGCCTTCGATGGGGGCCTGGCTGATGTACGGCCTGGGAACAGAGAATCAGGACCTTCCCGGGTACATCACGATCAATCCGCCACCGAACTTTGGTGGTGCCGTGAATTATGGAAGTGCCTTCCTGCCTGCTCACTATCAGGGAACCAAGATCAACGACAGCGGTTACTTGCCCAACATCAAGGCCGAGACTTCGACGTCACTACAGCGTCGTCAGATCGACTTGATTCAGTCGATGAATCGCGATTTTAGTGGGAATCCCAGTGCACCTGATCAACTGGAAGGGGTGATCCAGTCGTATGAGCTCGCTTTCAAAATGCAGGGGAAAGTGCCTGAACTACTGGATATTTCGAGTGAACCACAACACGTGCTGGACGCCTACGGGGTGAAGCCAGGTCCGCAAGGTGCCTTCGCCCGACAGTGCCTGATGGCTCGGCGTCTCAGCGAAGCGGGGGTTCGGTTCGTTGAGATCTGCCAGCCGGGGTGGGACCACCACAACAATCTGCATAAAGGGCTGATCAAAAACTGCTCGGAAACGGACCAGCCGACGGCCGCGCTCCTTGCCGACCTCGAGCAACGCGGGATGCTCGAAGACACGCTGGTGCTGTTTGGCAGCGAGTTTGGACGCCTGCCGACGGCGCAGGGGCAGGATGGCCGGGATCACAACATCACGGGCTACCCGATGTGGCTGGCTGGAGCCGGGGTCAAGCGAGGCTTCTCTTATGGAGCCACCGACGAATACGGACGACTGGCTGTGGAAGGTCGGATGCACACCACGGACCTGCACGCCACGCTGCTCGCCCTGATGGGACTGGATCACGAGTCGCTGACCTATGAATACGCGGGACGTGACTTCCGATTAACGGATGTCAAAGGGAACGTGGTGCGGGAAATTTTCGCGTGAGGGAATTGAGTCCCCGGGAAATGGTAGCAGTAGCGAACGTGTCAATTATTGAAAGCGGCTCGATGCATCTCCAGTCCCATCAGAGTAAGGAAGCTGACGTGGAACCTGATTCCAACCGCCAGGACGTCGTATTGCACGAGATTGTCCGAGCCCTGAAGGGGCTGCAGTTCGGAGAAGTAACCGTAACCATCCGGGATGGACGTGTCGTCCAGATCGATCGCGTAACTCGGAATCGACAGGTCCTGCCCAAAAAGACCTGAAGGGATTGGTTCTGTAAAAAATATCTGCATTGTAGTAGTTGATAATGGACGAGACGAGAAGTCCGCCATGCCGTAAGACTGCGAGGACGACGGGCAACAGCCTAAGTCCCCGCAAGGTGCTCAAGGAGATCTGTATGCAGGCGGCAAGCCGCCAGTCAAAAGCACTGAATTACCACTGACTGAATCGTATTGACACGGTGGGGTGCTCGCTCTTCGTGGAACGCCAATCATGGTTTCACCCGTATCGCCCGTACCTCCTCAGGAGGGCGGGCAACAGGTGGGCCATAAGAGGTTGTGGTTGAATGAGGGATAAACGGGGTCTGGTTGAGTGACGTCAGCCGCACAGAACTTCTTTCACTTCAATCTGCCGGGAATCACCTGCAAAAGTACGACGCAGATTGTGATCCTCCGGCTGGACCCGTTCCAGTTCAGGATATCCATCGCTTCTTCATCCTTCAGTTCGCGCGAAAACTTGGCGGGCTCACCTGTCGAGTACCTGGAGTTGAGTTCGTTAACTCACTGTTCTCCCAGGGTGGATAGAGGCGACGTGACAGCCATCGTCACGTGGAGACGAAGCGCGAGAAGTCTGACAGTAGGCGTTATTCCCTGGATGCGATCCTCCCTGTTGTCGGTAAGAAATCGAATCAAATTATTAACCATTATCCATATGTCTATCTCATCTTGAATTTTGAAATGCTTAGGAGAGAGTAAAAAATGTGGCGAGAAACGATGACCGCGAAGTCAGCACGACCGGGTGTGCTTCGACAGCCACTTCGAGTGGAAGTGCGGGGACGTGGATTCACTTTGATCGAACTGCTGGTTGTGATTGCGATTATCGCTGTTCTGATTGCCCTGCTGCTGCCGGCTGTTCAGCAGGCGCGAGAAGCAGCCCGTCGGACACAATGCCGCAATAATCTCAAGCAGATCGGCCTGGCGATTCATAATTACCTCGACATCCATGATCGCTTTCCGCCCGGTCACTACTGGTCGAGTAACACGAAAGACAATGGTGGAACTGGCTGGCTTTGGGGGTCTCACCTGCTGCCACAGATGGATCAGGCACCGCTTTATAACACGATTGATTTCGGTTCGAGGTGCTGCCTTGAGAATCCCGTTACACCGGGAGAAATCAACAATGCGATCGCGGTTCAGGTACCACTCCCGTTCATCATTTGCCCTTCGGACGTTGCACCGAAAGTTGCGGCAACACCCGGGGCGGATGGAGTTCACATGCAGGCCGTCACAAGCTATTGCGGAAATGGAGGCTCGTTCGATAACAGCCACTACAACGAATTGAGTACGCAGTTTGCCAATGGGCTGTTCATGCGCAGCCGACTTCCCTCGGCAACGGCGACGACGCCCGTCTGCAAGAAGCTGAGCGAAATTACGGACGGCACGTCGAACACGATTCTGACGTCGGAGTCGTCATGGTTGTCGACGATCAGTGACGAAGGGGCGGCGGGCCGAGTCGGTCGCAAGCGATTCTACGGATCGGCTGCAGCATCGAACCGGAGTATCAATGAAGGTGTCGCAGCAATGAATCCGCCGAATTCGGCGGTTAACACCACCATCCGTCGCGCAGCGTCCAGTATGCACGTCGGTGGGGCCTTCTTCGGGATTGCTGATGGCAGCGTCCGGTTCATCAGCGAAAACATCAATCACACTGGCCGGACCTGGGCAAAGCGCAACACACCGAACCCCAACGATCCGTTTGATTCGGTTAAC
>NZ_DASWWZ010000326.1:0-2973 GCF_036405755.1 Schlesneria sp. | reverse complement strand
ATCCGTTTGCTCATGCCTGTCGATCCCCAGTTCTCAACTTGCAGTGGTGTGACTCAACACGCTGCGAACGATCCTTGAATCCTGAATTCGGCATGGTTTCAACTTCACGACATCCTGGGAGGTCGATCATAACCTTCGCAGTGTGACGGATGTGTCGCGCGACAATTCTCTATTCTCAACAGACCGAAGTGCGAGTGCAATCGACCCGGACTGTTTCAGGCGGGAATACTGGCTGAAGTTCTGATGGAGCAGCCCTGCCCGCCATTCTTCCTGTAAGTCACGGTGTGCGGGAGCTACCGATGCTTCTGAGATAGGCGTGTAAGTCAGCGAGATCGGTTGTCGTGAGTCCCTTCAGCAGGCCTGTCGGCATCAGCGAGATCGGCGACTTTCGTTTTTCTTCGACTTGTGTCGTGTCAATTCGGAATGTCTGACCTGAACTGTTACGCAGCAGGAAGCCGTCGACAGATTCGTACACGATCAGCCCTGAATAGGATTTGCCCTCTTTTGTCGAAACGATCGTGGTCTGGTAGCGGTTAGAGACGTCCCGGCTGGGAGCGACGATCGCGGTGAACAAGTCCTCGCGAGAGAAGCGGCTCGACACTCCCCCCAGATCGGGTCCCAGCGCGCTACGCCCGTTGTGGCATTGAAGACAGGCACGACTCTTGAATATCTCGGCTCCTCGTTCGGCGTTGCCTGCATCCCAGTCGGTTGCGGCCAGCATTGATTTCAGTTGATTCAGTTCCTGGTCATTTGTCCCGAGTTCTGCAGCGGCGTCGCCGGGGAAGTGACGTTCAATCCACTTCGTCCATGCCTCTAAAGTCTGAGGTTGTGGTCGATGACCCGCCTTCCCCGTAACGAACGGGAAGGATTGCTTGTTATTTCGTTCCAACTGCTTCACGACTTCTTCGCGCAGCACGTATTCACCCGAATCCGCTCCCAGCCTTCGCAGCGCCTTCAGCAAGGCGAGCTGCTCCATCGGCAGTTGACCAGGCCCCAGTTGTTCCAGCGCCGAAAGAGAGGCTGATTGAACTTCCGACTGCGACCATTCCAACCCCGCAATAAACTTCTCGCGATCGATCGACTGCGGATTTCGGCTGAGGACCACCAGCACGGCGCCGCGAACCGGGAAATTCTCAAACTGTGACCGAATCAGCTCTCGGTGTTCGGGTTTGTCTGAGTCTCCCAGAGCGAAGACGACATCGTTGGTCCACGGGTACTCGAGCGTTGTCGAGCACTTGTGTGCAAAGGCGTCCCGTGCCGCTGGTAACAGTTCCGGGGGCATTTCGTTGAGAAAGATCGTATGCCCGGGCCGGCCGAACTGGGGATGACTGACGATGGCGGGAGCGAGAAAACGATCAGCGATGGCCAGCTTCGTCCACATCTCTCGGATGCGATCGGCCCAACTGGCATCTTGCGGTAATTTCCGCGAGGTGATCTTTTCGTCGAGCCCGACGAGTGCGGCGACGATCTGCTCCCGTTGTTTAACCGAATGCGTCAGCGGACAACGGGCGAGCGTCACCAGGTGATGGATATCGGCGACAGGCTCGGACGAGGGGGTGAGTCGTTCACACAGCGCATCGATGACCTTGTTGTTGTAGGTCGTCGTCATTGCGATGAGTCGTACCAGTTCTTCGTCCAGCCGGGCAGACCCGCTGGGGAAAACCTCAGCGAGCGAGACCCGCCAGGGATTGAGGTCCTGTTCAAATTCTTCCAGATCGAGTGGACTCGCATATCCGTCGAAGACCGGTGGGCGGTCCTGCCGGGGACCCATATCGCCAAGTACGACCTGCAGCAGGCGAACTGCGTCGAGCTTCAGGTCGATGGCGGCATCGGGGTCACGAAGGACGCCCATCGCCAAGGAAGGGATCTCACTTCGGATTCGGCTTTCCGCATCGATTGGTCGATTCAGCCAGCCGAGGATATAGCTGACGGTAGCACGGGAGCCCAGACGTTTTGCCTCCGCAGCCAGGTCTGGCAGCCGCGATTCATCCAGCCGCGTCACGAGAGCGGCGGCCAGTGTTCGATTGAATCGATCCTCTCCACCGAGTCGAGCTGCCAGACTGGGGCCTAAAGACTTCCATCCCAGTGCCTGCCGGTCGAGACTCAAACAGGTCTCCATCGTGCAGCGTGCCACCAACGGGCTGGGATCGTCGAGGAAACGTTTGATGATGGCTGTCTGCGGGCGATGGTGCCCACTCCGGCCGTAGGCCCAGATCGCACGGGCTCGAACGGCTTCCGATGGACTGTTCGCCAGGGCCGTCACAACGTGCTGGTCGATCCCCTCGAAAAGCTCGACCAGAATCTCGATGGCTCTTATTTGATGATCGGGGGCTTGTGACGAGTCTCGCAGGAACTTCTCGAAGGGGACAGGCCCCAGTTTGACGGCCCGTGGCTTCCAGGCCGCACGCGACCAACTGCTCAGGGGTTGCGGGGCGGACAGAATTTGTTTGAGTTGTTTGTCTTCCGCAGCAGCGCCGTCGGAGTCCGATGCGAGCTGTGGCGTCGTACGTGTCGAGCGGATTCGGTACACCGCGCCCCGGGTTCCGCGGCCTCCCACACACACGAAGAGCGAACCATCCTGACCGATCTCAACATCGGTCGGTGCGAAGCCGTTTTGTCCTGTTCCTGCCATGAACAGTTCCGGGTCGCTCGACCACGTCCCCTTGTGCGGCTGAAGCGGCAGTGCGTGGACTCGTCCATATGTCCAGTCGAGCACAAATAACGCGCCGTGGTATTTGTCGGGGAACTGAGTGTGTCGGTAACAGGCGACCCCCGTCGGGGAACCACGACCGAACGAGGCAATGACCGGAGGCATGTCGAAGAAGCCGTCTCGCCGCATCCAGCTTTTGCTGACCCAGCCAAGATCGGCACCTGTCAGGGCGTGAAAGACCTGCGTCGGACGGTACCACGGCAACGAAATTTCCCGTTCTTCATCACTGTCATAGGTGAAGATGTCCCCTTGCGGGTTGAAGG
>NZ_DASWWZ010000325.1:0-9883 GCF_036405755.1 Schlesneria sp. | reverse complement strand
GTTGCGATGATCTGAACGAGCAACCGTCGAATGTGAAAATTGTCTTTGGTAAAGGCCTCTCGCAACGACTCTTTCACGTCGGTTCCATAGGCCTGGATCGGTTGCTTGACCATGCCATGAAACAGTTGTTCAACGATTGCTCCGTGTGTTTCCGAACTGTCTGCCAGAAACCGCGCCAGGTCCGTCACATCAGAGAACTGTACTGTATCACCCTGGCGAGTTCGGTACGATCCTGTGGCATCGATCGGCTTGCCGTTTTCCACTTTCCGAAACCGTCCCACAGCGTCGAACTTTTCCATCGTGAACCCCAATGGATTGATCAGGGAGTGACACGACAGACAGTTTTCGGGACTTGTCTGCAGTGCGACCCGATCCCGAGTCGTCAGGTCCGGTTGCAATTGAGGAGCCAGCGGTGTCACGGCTTCCGGAGGTGGTCTCAGTGTTCGTCCCAGCACGCTGCGTGAGACGAAGACTCCGCGATGAATGGGCGAACTTGTGGCGGTGTAGGCGAATCCGGTCATCATGTACGGATGCGACAGCACGCCGGCTCGCTCTCCCGGTTCGAGAGACGTCTTCTGGAACGGGGCGTCTTCGGCCAGATCCGCACCATAAAACTTCGCCAGCCGACCGTTCAGATAAAGCTCTTCAGACAGCAGCAGAGCACGAAAATCTGCGGTTTCACTCGTCAGAACGTCATCCAGGAACAGTTCCAGGGATGTGCGCAGATCATTTGCGAGCGTTTCGTTGAAGTCTCCATAGGCGACCGGATCCTTGCTGAGATCTGCTCCACGATCGACTTTCAGCCAACGCAGAAAAAACTCGCGTAACTTGGAAGTCGTCCGATCGTCGCTCACCATTCTCTCGGCCTGAGCGATGATCTGTTCTCGGGTCTTAAGTTCCCCACGGGACGCCGCATCCAGCAGAGGGCGGTCCGGCAGCGAGTCCCACATACCGAATGAGATTCGCGAGGCGACGTGATACGGATCATCGACCTGATCGGGCGATCCCCCAATTTCACGGTACAGGAAGCGAGGCGACTTCAGCGTGAGGAGCACCACCCGGTTCAAAGCTGCTTCGAGATCAGGAGTCCCGGCGAACTGGCGTTCAATGTACAGCTCTCGCTGCTCTGGAGTGAGCGGCCGGCGAAACGCCAGTTCCACGAATCGCTCACAGAACGCTTTCAGTTTTGCCGGATAGTCGGGCGCATCCTTCTCGACCCCTGCAAGTGAGGTGTGATGAGTCGTCACATAACTTGCCACCTCAAACGCGGCTTCGGTTGCTGCCTCGTCCCAATCTTTCGAGATCGTCGTCGCCCGCTCCCAGCCCAGACTGCGATCGTCCGGCGGAAACGGAGTGCTAACGACAAAGACGGGAGCAGCCATTCCCGCGATCAGAAATCGCGACGGAACCACTTCTTCGAGATGGTCAGGTCGTTTCCACTCAAGAAACACGGACGCCGGTGCCGGCGGACGCTGCTTGACCTTGTCATCCTGGACCCCTTGAGAGGCTTTTGAGAACTCTAGCCGCAGAGGATAGTAGCGGCCCCCGATGAGGTAAATCGTATTGCTGTAGACGGTATCGGATCCGGATTTCACATGTGCGTCGACCAGCGGTTGCCGGAAATCGTTCAGATAGAATCGCATCGACTGGTCGGTGCGAACGGTGAACTGGTAGTCGCCTGTTTCTGGAGCGTAGACCGAGCCATGCCATTTAATGCTGAACTCATAGGGTTCCATTTTCGGACCATCTGGCGCATCGGCATCGGGGCTTTTGTCTTGAAAGTCGAAAGCAATCTGGGGATCGAGTCGATCAATCACTTTGTCATCCGCCCAGACATTGCGGCCCTTGTGGTAGTCCGCACAAAGGCCTTCGCGACGGTCTGCGGATCCCTTCGCCAAAAACTCTGACATCAGGTCAGCCATCACATTGCGATACTGACGTACGGTCAATCGAGACAGTTCAATGCGGGCCGGCTTGTTTCTCGCCTGGGCCGTGGCCGAATAAAAAGTCTCATGGATAAACTCCGCCACGCGCTGGGCTTCTTCGCCCGTACACGTTCCAGGATTGTCTTCAGGCATCGTACGGCTGATGTACTCCGCCAGTTCTCCGATCGAGCGGTCGCCGACAAGAGGATGCGGATATTCCGCCGTTTTGCCTTCCCCTTGAGCACCGTGGCACGAGCCGCACTTCTGCTGATAAATGGCTTCCCCCGTCAGTCCTGACTCGCCTGCGAGGACTGGAGCGACGCTGAGCATTCCTCCAAAAACCATCAGCAGCATGAGGCAAAGGCATTTGGCAGAGCTGTGAGACGGAAGGGAGATCGAAAGCATGGGCACAGTTCACCAGTGGAGTCGAATCAACGCAGAGAATTTGGCTTCTGTTCGGCAGGGTCATTGAGGGCGGGCTGATCTATTTTAGGCGTCTGCAACAGGAAAGTCAGCCCTGCAAGATCACCGACTGTGACTGCCGATGGACCGCTATATGGACAGCCGTATAATTTCGCAGATTTCAAAATCACATCAACGCTCGAATGTGTGACGTAGCCGGCCTCACCGGCGGGAGACATGCTGAACATGTACGATCCATCATGGAACTTTCTTTTTACCGCAGATCACGACGACCGACCCGAGTCCAGCCGCCCGCATTCCCGGACACCCGCGCCCTCGCAGGATGAAACTGATGTACTGGATGCATATTCCCGTGCTGTGATGCATGTCGTCGACACCGTGTCACCTGCTGTCATTTCCCTGGCGGGCCGCGCAGGGTCTCGCGAGGGAGGGCAGGGGTCGGGGTTTATCGTTTCGCCGGACGGACTGGCCATTACGAACAGCCATGTCGTCGGAAATCGATCGAAATTGATTGCGCTCACGACCGATGGTGACCGGTTGGACTGCGACGTCGTGGGAGATGATCCCTCCACGGATCTCGCACTGGTGAGACTGTCGGGTCGAGACCTTCCCTATGTGCAATTCGGTGATTCGCAACAGCTTCGTGTCGGACAACTCGTCATCGCGATGGGAAGCCCACTGGGACTCCAATCCACCGTCTCAACCGGCGTTGTGAGCGGTGTCGGACGGAGTATGCGCGCCGGTGACGGGCGATTGATCGACAACATCATTCAGCACGCGGCCCCCATCAATCCCGGAAACTCCGGAGGACCTCTGATTGATTCTCGAGGACGCGTCGTCGGCGTCAATACAGCGATTATTGCCTTCGCCCAAGGGATCGGATTCGCCGTTCCCAGCAATACCGTCCAGTGGGTGGCCGGAGAGTTTCTCCAGCACGGTCGAGTACGAAGACGCCAATTGGGGATCGCTGCCGCAGTCGTACAACTGCCCCGCGCTCAGGTACTCGACCTGGACCTTGTCTCGGACCTGGCTGTACAGGTCATGGAAATCGATCCGCGGGGTGTGGCTGGCCGAAGCGGCATTCAGCCAGGCGATCTCATCGTGTCGGTCAATGGTCGCCTTGTCTCGAGCATTGATGACCTGCATCGATTTCTCACCCGGATTCCGGTCGACGCAGCGCTGGAACTGGCTGTCGTGCGAGATACCCAGCTTCACCATTTGAGACTTCAGCAACCTGCGGAATAAGTTCGTTGCCCCTGCAACGTAAGATCAAACGCAAGATGACCGGTGGACTTTCACCACATCCCCAGAGTCCATCAGTGATCCTGCGATGACGGGCTCCCCAGTGACGGAAATTGTTGTGCAGGTTCTCGATCACATTCAACAGCCGAATTCACCGTTGAACTGGACGACTCAACGGGATGCATAAGGACCACTGGAAGTTCGCGCTACATCAGAGAATCCCTGCTGAACACAGTCTCGAACGGCTGCTGCTGCCTCCAGAACCTGCATCCTGTCCACATCAAGATGCGTGCAGGCTCGCAGTTGATGTGATCCCATCGGATTGATGCGCACACCTCGTTCCAGCAGGCGAGCCGACAGTTGCGCCGCGGTCCCCAGTTCTGGATCGATGGTGAAGAAAACGAGGTTCGTTTCGACTTCCTCCACGTTGAGTCGGATCCCATCGATCCCCGCGATCAGTTCGGCGAAGGCACGCGCATTGTCGTGGTCTTCCCGAAGTCGCTCGACGTGATTCTCAAGAGCATAAATTGCTGCGGCCGCCATCATTCCTGCCTGTCTCAAGGCACCGCCGAACAGCTTTCGGGCGCGCCGCGCCAGACGGATCGTCGCCGCGTCCCCCACGAGAATCGATCCCATGGGGCATCCCAGCCCTTTGGAAAAACAGATCGAGACGGTATCAGCATGTCGCGCGAATTCACGGGCGGTATACCCCCCGGCAATCGTCGCATTGAACAGGCGAGCCCCGTCGAGGTGCACTTTCAACCCCTGAGAGCGTGACCACTCGCTGACGCGAGCCATCTGTTTGAGGGGCCAGACGCGTCCTCCCCCCAGGTTGGTGGTATTCTCAACGCAAACCAGCCGGGTAATGCAGCAGTGCTGGTTATCAGCCCGGACCTTCCCTGCCAGATCTTCAACGTCGAGCAGGCCACCTTTTCCTGGCAGACAGCGAGCCGTCACGCCGCTGAGCGCGGCCGCTCCCCCCGCTTCGAAATTGACGATATGTCCCGATTCCGCAATCAGGATTTCATCACCCTGCTGACAGTGGGCTCGAATCGCCATCTGATTGGACTGGGTTCCCGAGCAGTTGTAGACGGCCGCTTCTTTGTCCAGAAGATTCGCGACCATCTTTTCGAGTCGATTGACGGTGGGGTCTTCCCCTGTCATGTCGTCACCCACTTCCGCAGCAGCAATCACGGCGCGCATCGCCGCAGTCGGTTTGGTGACGGTATCGCTGCGAAGGTCAATCAGGGGGCCAACGATCGAATCGGTCATTTCTTTTTCACTACCTTCTTGGTGCGAATCTGATAGTTGCCACGCTTCTCATCAAAGTCGAGTTCGATCAGTCCGGCATCTTCGATATCGTGCAGCAGATCCGAGAAGCTCCCGTATCCGTAATAGCCTTCGTTAAACCCGGGATGAACTCGCTTGATTGCCTGCTTGAGCATGGATCCCCAGATCGGCGGATCGTAGTCGAGTTCCAGCGAATTCAAGACTTCGATCGTCCGATCGAAAGCCTCTTGCGTTTTGTCTTCGAGAGTCTTGTCTTCCTGAGATGCTCCCGGTTTCGGAACAACCACGGGCTTCCGCGCAACGCGAATCAGATCGTCGTAGTAGATGAACTCGTCGCAGTTGGCGATCAACAGGTCAGAGGTTGAGCTCTTCACACCGCACCCGAGCACCCGTTTGTTGTTTTCTTTCAGCTTCGACACCAGGGGCGAAAAATCACTGTCCCCAGAAATCAGTGCAAACACGTCGATGTGCTGTTTGGCGTAACAGAGGTCGATCGCGTCGACGACCATCCGAATATCGGCGCTGTTCTTCCCACTCATCTTACTCTGCGGAATATCGATCAGCTCGATCCCCTGAGCATGAAACTCGCGCACAGCGTCGCGGTAGTTACTCCAGTCGCAGTAAGCCCGCTTGTGAACGATTCTTCCTTTTTCCAGCAATCGTTTCAGAATCAGTTGAATCTGAAACGCCCCTGTCTTCATATGCCGGACTCCGATCGCCAGATTTTCGAAATCCACAAACACGGCGATCAGAGGCTCTTCTGACATCATTGGCTGCCTTACATTGAAAAGATCATGGTTCTTGTAATTGCGAGGGGGACCGAGCCTGACAGTACCGAACACCGAGCTTGACCATCGCCAGCCCAACCAGTGCACCGGCAATGTCACAGTACCAGTCGGCCAGGTCTGCATTCCGATTGACCAGCGGCTGAGTCAGTTCGTCGAATGCTCCGTACAGGGCGAGCAGAAGCCAGCAACCGGCGACACTGAGCCACGTACAGGCTCTTTGCGTGGATCGGTAGGACATTAACAGAATTCCCAATCCTGCGTACGCCCAGAAGTGAATCAGCTTGTCGGAATCCTTGGGAAGCAGCCCCTTCGGAACTCGGGTATGCGTACCGTAGAAAAGGGCGACCCAATAGATCAGCAGCACTGCGAGCGCGATACGCGTGGCAAGCAGATTCGGGTGAGGTGAATGATCTGATTGGGGTGTCGGCGCAGCGTTTGACATGGTTGGCAAGTCTACCCTAAATCAGCATCAGGGGACGGCTCGGATGCGGGTTCATCACGTCGATTCTCTGGTTCGCCTTCACCCGCATTTCGCCGAGGACTCGGATTCGGGCGATTGTCCTGGCGCGGCTTGTTTTCACGCCGCGGGCGAGAACTCGGCGCATCGTCGTTTCCCGTCGCGTCAGTCGCGGTCTTTTCGACGGGGGCAACGGGCTTCTTTTGTGACTTGGTACTGACAACAGTCAGCACGTCCTTTGCATCCGAGATGATTTGCCGCTGGCCTTCGTACTGAATCACCAGCTTCTGAGCCAGCAGTTCCACGCCGATGACCCGTCCCGTCCCTTGCTTGGTGATGACTGTTGCACCGACCGGGGGTAACTCCTTGCGATGCTCTTCGTAGGTGTCGTATTCGTACCGCAGGCAGCACTTCAGACGACCACAACGCCCCGAAATCTTGGACGGATCGAGAGTGGCCTTCTGAAGCTTGGCCATCTTCATCGAGACGGGGGGCATCTCACGCAGAAACGTATTGCAGCAGACCGGTTGCCCGCAGTCACCGTAATCGGCCAGAAGTTTTGCTTCATCGCGGATGCCGATCTGCCGCATCTCGATCCGGACATGAAATCGCTTAGCCAGTCCTTTGACGAGATCCCGAAAGTCGACCCGCTGTTCTGACACATAGTAGAAAATCAGCCGCTCACCGCCGATGACGAGTTCGGCATCGACGAGTTGCATTTGCATGTTTCTCTCATTGATCAGCTCTAGACAGCCGGCGAACGCGTCTTTCTCGGCCTGGATTTTTTGATCGCGCTCGGCCTCGTCTTCCGGAGAGGCCAGCCTGACAATTCGCCCGTGCGCGTCGGACGATCCCAGATACGTCCGCGTTTGCTCGGTGGCCGTGCTCAGTACGGTTCCCCATTCATGGCCGCGATCACTGCGAACAATGACAGCCGTTCCACGCGGGATCGGAGCGAATCCCCGGGCCGTAAATTCGCCCAGAATCCGAGTCACTCCGTAGCGTACGACGTATGATGAATCTTCGGCAAAAGTATCCATAAAGCCTTCGAAATTGAGGCACCTGGGGCGAAAGACCTCTCTCTGGAGAGCCTGAGAACCCGAGTATACTCAGCGAGTACCCTGCGATGCCAAGGTAACCTCTAATTCCGTAGCCTTCCGGTCGCCTTCGGGAACTTCCCCGTTACACCGGTCATCAGAATTGTGTGGGAGTGTTTTCAAGCAACACACAGCGATAAGCTCTGCACATTCTCTTCCAACCTCAGCTGGAAGGATGCCTCCGCCGACTGTGTTTCCACGTGTCAGAAGAGTCCGAACCCGTCGGCGGAGAGCGTTCACATGCGTGTCAAAACGCCCCCGCCTCAGTCTACCTGGAAACGAAACAGCAGCGGCTTCCTCGTGAGCCGCTGCTGTTGGCATTTCGGAGGCTCGCGCCAGATGCGGCCCCTTTGGGCCCTGCGATCACTCGGCTTGTGCCCGGATTTTTCGCTCTAACACCTCGACCTGCTACCTGACCATGATGATCGACTTCGGCAGCAGCATCACGCGTTCGACCCGGCGTTTGGCATCCGGAAAAAGCTCTTTCAACATCGCACAGTCGAGCAGTCGAGAGCTTTCTGCTGTCCGCACGGCATTGTCAATTGTCTTGCTGCGAGTCCAGTTTCCGAGATTGAAACGCATATTCAATTTGACACGGAGGGAAAAGGGGAGCCAGTGATAGAACGGAGTCATGTTGTGTGGTTCGATCGGGAACCAGAAGTAGGGGGTCTGAACCCAGTAACGAGGAGCGATGCGGCGCACCTCGTTAGCGTACTGAGTCATGTTCTTCCATGTTCCAACGTGTTCAATCACCGAGTTCGAATGAACGATGTCGAATTTCTTATCACCAAAGTCGGGTAAACTGCATCCGTCTCCCTGGATGAATTGGATCCGCGAAGTAGGCTCGAATGATTCAGATTTGAAATTAATGACAGTGACAAAGATGTTGTACTGTTCCATCACTTCGGGCGGGACCAGATTCCAGTAGTTGCGTGTCCCGCCAACATCAATAATTTGCACCTCCCCTCGTTCCCGAAAAACTTCCTCGACAATACCGAGAAATGGTTTAAGACGACGCGTCCTCAAAGTTTTTCGCCATGGACCCACCGCCTTAACTACAGAATCAGCAAAGCTCATTACTTTCGTCTCCGAATGGATATTCGATGCCGAGCCAGTTATACCTCTCAAAATTCCGACGGTCTATTGTGTCGAAATCACCGTAACCGCAGTCGCTGTACACTCGTCTTCTCAAGATTTCGTCGCCACCAGGTGAGCATCGACCAGTTGTGCATCGCCCCTTGACTCACCATTGCGGTAGACGTCCTTCGGCTGCAAGTGTTCCTCATCACCAGTTTCGAGTATCTTCGAAAAGCGCAGGAAATCATTCTGCGGTCAGGTTGGAAAACGCTTAGCACCTGCTCCGTCGTTTGTTTACGGCGGGAATTAAACACAAAAAAAGTCCACTGAACGCTTGTGAGTTCAGTGGACTTACATTCTCGTTAGCAAACTATAAATCTCAGCTGCACAGCAGTTTAAAATCTGGCTCGGGCTGCTCATGGGTTGCTATCGGGCAGTCTGACGCTGACGACTCGGCACTTCCAAGTTGGTTAACTTCCGACCGAATTGGGACATTGGTCACGTGCCGGGCTGCGGCGCTGGAGCCGAAGCAGGTTCTTGTGGAGGAGCAGGATTCGTGGCGGGAGCTGGGGCAATCGGAGTTGGAGCTGTCGAAGGGGCAGCTGGACTCAATGCCGGAGTCGCACTCACAGCCGCCGGAGCAGAAGTGCTGATGCTGCTATCGACAGGGTACGCGCTGAAGCCAACGTCACCGCAGCTGCTGGCGACGGGAGCACAGCAGGTTGCGATGGCTCCGGTGTAGATCGGGGATGGGAGAGCACAGGCAACCGTACCACAGGCATAGGTGTAGCAGTGGGGACGGCAGGCACGAATGCGACGGGGACGAACGTAGCACGCAGTCGTGGTCGCACAGCCACCGTAGTAAGCGGGTCGGTAATAGGTGCCGAAATCACAGGGTGACGCACAGTAGGCACGTCGACGACGGAGGTGTCCGAACAGGCCGCATCCCGTGTTGCAGCTCGAACCGACAGCGTACCCAGAATAGGCGTATGGAGCGGCTCCGTACCCGATTCCAGAGTAACCGTACGAAGAAGGGAAGGTTGGGGTGTAGCCGTACCCAAAGCTCGAAGTGGAGTGCACAGGAGCAAAAGCATAGTCATAGTTCGATCCGCAGCAGCCTCCGCCGTAGAGCTGTGCGTCAGCGGCCTGTGAAGACACCGCGATGGCGAATGCGGCGAGCAGGACGCGGGAGAAATTGACCAGGTTCCGTTTCATTGCTGAGTTCTTTCTCTTTCACTGAATTCAGAGGGTTCATAAAGGACGAACAACTCAGCTCATTTTGCCTATCCTACACAACGCAATTCAAGCCCCTATTCCGACAACTCGCGTAATCAGACCTGAAGATCAACCGAAGAAAGGGATTCTGACGAGTCTGGCGAGCACGGTTTTCGAAGTAGGCGCACCATGCTGCCCCCTTTTCAAGGAGACAGTGCAGACCTCTGAAGGTCATAACCCCTTGGCATCACAGAACCGACGAAGTCAGTAGAGGCATACGGAATCGCCGCAGCAATCGTCGTCCCACCCGAAGGTGGCCTCGGGAAAAAATGTCGCGCACCGACGACCCATACGGGCGGATCTTCGGGG
>NZ_DASWWZ010000324.1:0-4941 GCF_036405755.1 Schlesneria sp. | reverse complement strand
ATCCCAGAAGGCGAGGTTCTGCGAGTCGAATGCGCCGTCGGTGATGACCGGCTGGTCGCTTATCGGAGACCAGCGCAGCCCGTCGGGGGATTGAAAAGCCAGCAGACCGCGACTGTAGTCGTTCGGCAGTCGATTAGCGGGAAGGAGCGCCTTGTAGCGGGCTTCCGGTGGTGCCGCAGGGTTTTCGTCCTTGAAGACGGCGGGCTCCCCCGGAACGGACATGGCGTTGCCCACTTTCTGCTGGACCAGGACGATGTTATTCGCCTTACTGCCGTTGAACTCATGCAGTCCCAAATGTGGTTTACGCCAGTGAATTCCGTCATCGCTTTCGGCATAACAGCAAACCTGGCCGTGCGACCCGGCATCGACACCCTGAGGCGTCACCTTGAGGTGTCCCGCGGCATAGTACATCCGGTAGAGGTCACCATCTTTGAAGAGGCTATGATAGACGCAGCCGCTCCCTTCCCACGGCTCACCGTGTTCCAGCACGATTTCTCTCGCGATGGGAGCATGCAGTCGTAATTCGGCCTTGCCGGACAGACGCTCGATGAGCGTCGATTCCACAAATAATTCGCGTCGTGTCCCGATTGCCACCGGAGTCGACGCGGTCTGAGCCTGTTGGTCGTCAGCCGCGAGCAAGCTGTTGGAAGCGGTCATCACGGCCAGGAAAAAAAGTCGGCGCATCATCGGGGGTGCCTCTCGAATTCCTCTGCAAGTCGTCCAGGTCGCGAACGAAGAGGTCGGCCGCGACCGTTCAAAGTGCGATGTGCTGACGCATCACATCAGAAAGACTTTGTGGATCCGTGTCGATTTATACAACTCACCCACCACGACAAATTTGACGTCGGGGCGGTCCGCCGGCGCGCAGTGGGAATGATCCCGCTCCACCTGATCGGGCCGAGGAAGCACAGTGGGGCAGCGGTTAAATGCAAGGTCCGTCACGCTAATCGCAGCCGATGCAATGACCCGTGTCGGGCACAACGAATCGTATGAAAGCATCAGTGGAAGAGGTTTCCCGTTAAACGATGCGAGGGTCACCATCTTTGACCTGCGGTCGGACGATCGCCCCCTCTCGAATCCGTTGATTGGACTTTACGACTGGTATAAGGCTTGCTTGGAGGATTTGGACTGAGTGCCGCGACCGTCTGGTCCAGGGTGGCAGCAAGCGAGGTCTCTCTAAAAAGGGTTGCAGTCATGAACAGCCATCATGTTCCGTCGTCATTGATTCTGGCTGAATTACTTCGACTCGAGCGGTGGGAAGGAGGTGACTCGATCGAAGCGACCCGGATATTCGGACTGCTGCATGGATTCGAGAGTATCGTGAATGAAGAGATCGATTCTTACGGAATCAGCGAAGAGACGCAGGCCAAAGTCGAGGCGTTCCTTCAGGAAATTGAGAACGAGGAAGCCGCTTTAGATACGACCGGTGTGATGCGGCGACTTCGGAGCGACAATGTCGACCAGTCGGATGCGGGGAAGATCATCGAGCTGTGCAGGATGCAGGGACGGTTTCCTGCCGCGATCGAAAAGTTAATTGAAGAACCAGACTCCCTGTTTCACCATTTAAAGCGGTCGTCACCTCCAGAACGGAACTGGCATGGGGCAACTCATTTTATGGAACTCGTTGACTGTACGGCTGGAGCACGGAACCGTTTGCACGGGGTGTTCGCGCCGGCGGTCCCACGGGTCGGCGAGATCGTCGTCCCCGAAGGAGGTTCCAAGATGATTGTAATCGGAGTCGAACATCATATGACTCCACAAGGGATCGAAGCGGGGATCACAACACATCGCCTGATCCCTCACGTCCTGCTGAAAGCCGTCGATGAAGTTGAGACGGCCGCCGAAGCAGAAGCCGAAGTTCCCTTCGAGAAAGAGTTCATCACTCCCACTGCGGCCAGCTTGATTACGGATCTGGGCGAAGAAAGTTTGAACTAAAATGGGCAGCTTCAAAGCAGCCCCTTGCTTTTCAGCGATTGAAACTGCTCATTGAATGACATGACAGAGGTGACCCGCGCCGACTACCTTGGAACTGCTATCTAAAATGCTCATGCCATTGTGGCGGCTCTGTTTCGCGGCGTCTCCCGCCGATCACCCGAGGCAGGTTGATCTGGACGAACAGAACCCTCCCTGATGTGATACCGATCGAAGTCGATTGCAGGCGGCGTTGGGATGCCGGCTAGATCGGAAATCATCGCGAGGGAAGTTTATGAATCCTGCCTTCCTGTTCCTGACATTCGTGGCTGCGGTTCGTCCGATGAGCGATACCGACGTTCAACAGCGCTACATGCGAGTTCATCATGTCTGGCAGGACCTGCATCTGGCGGCGGCGCGTGATGAGAAATCGATTTCTTCATTCCTCGTGATCGATCCCGACAGGTCCGAATTCCGGGTCGAGACAAACGGGACAATCGATGTGAACAATGTTGAGGGACTGCCGCGTGGATTCAAGTGGTCCGCGTATGTTGTCACGGCAAGAGGCATTTCGCCCATCCAATTTCCCATCCGATTGAAGAGTCCTCGCAGAGAAGCGTCGAGTGACAGTGATGTCGAGCAGATTTGGGTCATTGGAGCTCAAAAAGATCGCCGTTGGCAATTTGATATCTCTGGGACGAAAGAGGGCCACACGTTCCACATCGGTTCCGGGAACGGGATCCCAAAATACGTGATTACTGTCCCTGAAATCGATGCGCGTCCAGACCAGGACCCGCCGACCGCTTCCATTCTCGACGTTGAAACGCCCCCCGAACGAAAGTGGTCAGACCGCATCGTCACAGAGTGGTATTCCATCGAAATTCAAAGAATGAATCGTCGGTGAGATTGCCCAAACGGCTCTGGGAAGAGGCTGGGGAGACACAGACCATGAATGCTCACCAGAAGACCGACAGCAAACATGATCAGCTCGTGTCCGATGGGTTCGTTGGGGGCTTTACGTTGGCAGAGTGGGTCTTGGCTAAACGGTTCTGGATCGAGGGTCGGGACGCTGAATCAACGATAGTCATCTCGGTGTTGAATCACTCGCGGTAACGCTCATGGGATTAGGTGACGTTCCAGACAAAGTACCGCCCTGAACCAAGCGTAATGAATGCGAGAAAGCTCGTATAAAAAACGACTATGGCGACGACGAATAGTATCACCATCATCGGTCCCAGCGGGGTGTTCGTCACCCGCCCGGCCCGGCGACGAAATGGAGCTGGGAAGCGAAAATCGAGGCTTTCGTATGCTCGCTGAACTATGATTACAGGGGCATCTTCCAGGAAAAGATGTGATTGATTTAAAAGATCGGCATTCCATTTACCTTCTCGACGGGGACACCAGTGAGCTCTGTCTCTTTCTTTTTGGGAATTGAAAAGGCTAGTGTACGTCCCGTGGGACGTGTCGTGCGTCACGTGATTCGAGTCAGGAAGTGCGGATCAGACTGGGGGGCAACCTTGAGAAATACAGTGCGTGCGATACTGCTGGTGGTACTTGGGCTGGCAACAACACGGGTGGAAGCGGGAATCATTTCCGCCACGGTGAATCCAGGGGGAGTTGCAGACGTGACCAGCACTCCCGTAGCGACGACGATTGATTTCGTTAACGAAGGAGGGATTAAAGAAGGGAGTGCTTTCGTAAGCCAGATCCTTCAGCCATTCCCTACTACCCAGGCTCAGTTCTTTTTTACCGATCCAGTTGCTGGCGCCGGAGGGCTCGATCCCAGCTACACCGACCATCTGGTGCTGGTGATAGTGAATTCCGGGTCGCGGGCGATCAGTTCACTCGGTATTTCTTCTGGCAACGCACCGTACATTAAAGGTGGAATCGTTTACGCCGGAGATTTTCTGCTGTCTCCGAGTCCCCAGTTTATTTCCAGCGAAGCATTCACAGCAACGCAAGTTAACGTCAATGGGGATATCGCTGGGTTCATCTATGATTTTCAGACGTCACTGGCAGTTGGTGACTCAATCAGCTTCTACATTCCTCTCGGCATCGCCTCAGGATTTCCGTCTAGCGGAACTTTTATGATGACCATGAACGTTTTTCAGGTCCCTGAACCAGCAGGGTTTCCCTTGGTGCTCATGGGGGCTTCTGGACTGGTGATCTTTGGTCGATTTCGTCACCGACGTTTGGTTTCTGCCGCATCTGAATAAGTCACGAATGCGATCAATAGACATTGCTACGCCCTTTGCTTAACACGAAACATCAAAGCGCGAGAACGAGAACTGACAGCTCATCGCCCCGATATCGCGAACAGCCGCAGGGGCAGGGGCTTTTTGGGGGTCCATCCGGGATTATCGTGGGGAGAGATTGAGTCCCCCGCAGCGGAAGAAAATGGTGGTTTTGAAGTTTTGCCGGTTACGAAAACCACCGACTCGTCTTTTGATGGAGATGATTCTGCTGTTGAGTCCTTCGGCCCCTCCGTGGGTAAGGGGGTGTGAGCAGTAGCTGACGACGTTCACCAGGCGGTCTTTGATGAAACGAGCAACGGACTTCATTTGTTCCAGCCCGTTGTGAATCACGCGCTTGTACCACTCGTTAAAGAAGATCGTCCCGGCCTTGGCGGAATCCTGGTCCCAGAGATCTCGGAGCATTTCTTTGAAGGTCCAGACTTGGCCGGTTTTCAATTGCAGCGTGAACGTCTCTTCAAAATTGGAGAGTTGCGTCTGATTGAAATTCTCATGACGGGTCAGCCACACGTACTTTGTTTGACTGAGTTGACCATCGCTCGCTTTGAGCAATTCACGATAGATTGAGTGCCCGTTGCCGACTGACGGCAGCACGGCTCGTTCAAGAGAGGGCCCGAAAGGGCACCATTTGGCGTTTTTCTGAGTTGCAGAATCGCCGTAAGTCATTAGCCGAGGCGGGGCTCGAACCCGCACGGGACTTTCGTCCCACAGGATTTTAAGTCGGAAGTAAGGGCTATGCTATACTTTCGAGGACTACGGAAAAGGCAAGAAACAAAGC
>NZ_DASWWZ010000323.1:0-6157 GCF_036405755.1 Schlesneria sp. | reverse complement strand
GTCGACGGTCGGCTTCTGGGTCGCGAGGACCAGATGGATGCCCACGGCTCGGGACTTTTGTGCCAACCGGATGATGTGCCCTTCGACGTCTTTCCCTGAGGTCATCATCATGTCAGCCATTTCGTCGGCGACGATGACGATGTAAGGAATGAAGTCAGGGACCATTTCCGCTTCAGGAGTACCTTCCTCAAGCCCCATCTTGGCCAGAATCTTTTCGCGGCCCAGCTTGTTGTAGGAGTCGATATGGCGCACCCCGACGGCGGACAGCAACTGGTAACGTTCTTCCATCTTGTCGACGGCCCAGCCCAGCACGGCTTCGGCCTTCTTCATGTCAGTGATCACCGGATGCATCAGGTGCGGGATGCGGCTGTAGGGGCTCAGTTCGACCATCTTGGGGTCGATCATCAGCATCTTGACCTGGTCGGGGCTGCGGGTCATCAACATCGAGACGATCAGCGTGTTCAGACAAACGCTCTTGCCTGTCCCGGTACGACCGGCGATCAACAGGTGAGGCATCTTGCACATGTCCACAACCAGTGGCTTGCCGCTGGCATCCTTCCCCAAAAACATGGGAAGCGCTTTCGACTCGATGTCTGCAGCCGATGACGTGATGAGCTCTTTCAGTCGTACCATGACACGCACGGCATTCGGGACCTCGACCCCGACGGTGTTTTTGCCCGGAATCGGGGCAATCACACGCACGGACGAGACGCGCAGGGCGATCGCCAGATCGTCGGCCAGTGAGGTCACTTTTGACAGGCGCAGACCTTTTTCAAGTTCCAGTTCGAATTGTGTGATCACGGGGCCGGTGTCGATTTCGACGACCTTGATATTCAGGCCAAATTCCTGGAACGTCTTCTCCAGTGTCGCGGCTGCAATCTTGGCTTTGGAGGCCAGCGTGTCGTAGGGGAATGCTTCGGCGTCATCCAGAATCGAGATGTCCGGCAGGCTATACGGTCCGCTCAATGCCGCCTCGGCTTCTGACTCCGAGACACGTGCGTTCATCCCGATCGGCGGGTTGACCCGAATTGGCGATCGATCGGGCGAAAGCGTAAACGACTTCGGCGCAGGGGCGTCGTCATCGATCAGAGAATCCCCCTCAGGAAGGTCTTCTTCGAAAGAGTGGTCTGCAAAGGATTCGTCCTCGCGGGAGTCGAGTGTTTCGGAAAGGGGCTCCACCTCGGCGGTCGGCGCAGGAGTCTCCTGTTCGGACGTGGCGTCTGTTTCCTTCTTTCGCCACGGGCTGAAGAACCGCTGTCGCAGCGAGGGCTTGTCGGACGGAGCGGCGGCGTCAGGTTCGTCGCTGATCTCTGAGACGGGCTCGTCGGTGTGGGGAGCCAACGTGTCGTCGGTCGCTGCGGTCTCGCTTTCTTGGGAGAGCTCGTTCGCAGGATTAGAGATCATGCTGACGATCGCCGCCAGGGCCTCAGGCGACAAGTTGCCGTCGCTGACCACGACATGCGAGTCTGTCGCCACGTTCTCAGCCGTAGAATCATCCGACCGCGGTTCGTCCGGCTTCGAAAGATTCGCAGCAGGTTCAATCGTCGGTTCAGGCGAAGTCACCCGTTCCGGGGTCGCAACAACCTTGCTGACGGGCTCGGCCGCTTCCACTGGACTGGAGGTGGCAACCTTCGGTGGGGCAGGTTTGGCGGACTTTCGAGGGCCTTTTCCGAACGCCAGGCGACTCCACATCGTGATGGGCAAGGCGCACAGCGAGAGGATTGTCCAGCAAAGACGCTGTTCTCCGGTCAGCATGACCCCTGCGACGATCGCGGTGGCGATCATGATCAGGCTGCCCACCCGGGAGAATTGCTGATCGAGCAGAATGGTGCTCCATGCACCGACGTAGCCCCCATTTCCGGTCATCGAACCGGACAGGGGAACGGGAAGATACCACTGGGAGAGCGCGCACACGCTGAACATGATCAGGATCGCACCGCACAGACGTGTGAGCGGATCCTTGTAGACGTCTCGCGCGAACAGCCGGACGTCCAGAATGACAAGCACGACCAGAACGACATACGCTCCGGCCCCAAAGGCATTGATCAGGGTGTGAGAGAGGAGAGCACCCGTCGCTCCGCAGAGATTCATCGGCGGGTTATGGGTGGGGTAGACGATGTGAGCGGGAGGATCAGCCGGGTGATGGCTGACCAGGCTCAAGCCGACAAAGACCGTCGTCGCCAGTAAGGCGAGCGCCAGCAGGTCGGTTCTGAGCCGCCCGTAATCGATCATTGTTCCTCCCAGAGCGGTTCTTCACCTTGTGAACGCGTTTCGACAGGCGAATCGTCGGCCGTCTCATCCCTGGTGAAGCCACTGAATAAACAGAGTCCACAGAGAAACGTAGCACGGGTTTCGCAGCGCCGTTGAAAAAAGTGAACGTTCGGCGGCGTCTTTCCCCAAAAAGGGGATGGATCAGAGCGGTTGGTAGGGATCTGCGGGGCTTCAGCTTGTCAGATGAGCCGCGATCCATTGCCAGAGCTGGCTGGCGACGTCGGTCTTGGAGCCGGAGTAGTTCGCGACGCCTTTGCCGGATTTGTCGATGATTTCGATCTCGTTGTTCATCGAACCAATTGCGGTGGGACGGTTGAGGACGATGGCGTCGCAGTTCTTGTGTTTCAGCTTGCGAAGTGCGTTGATGTGAGCAAACTCGTCTGATTCGAGTGCGAACCCGACAATCCAGCGGCTTCCTTTGTTCATCCCGAGTTCGGCCAGGACGTCGGCGGTTTCCACCAGTTCCAGCTCGAGCGAGACCCCCGTCTTGGCGAGTTTCCCCTGGAAGCGTTCACGCGGGCGATAGTCGCAAACGGCTGCGGTGGCAATGACCCCGTCGCAGTCACCGAACAGGCGGTTGCACGTGTTGAGCAGTTGTTCTGTCGTCTCAACGTTGTGGGTTTCGCAGCCTTCAGGGGGAGTCAATGTCACAGGGCCCGTGACGAGCACTGCTTCGTGGCCTGCTGCCACGATCGCTTCGGCGATCGCGTATCCCATGCGTCCGCTGCTGGCATTGGAGAGGTATCGGACGTCGTCGAGGTATTCGCGGGTGGGGCCAGCGGTGATCAGGATTCGCATGAGTCTCAATTCTTGAGCCGCTTCAGGCTCACGCAGATTCGAGGAGTTTCGTGATCGCCGCCAGGATTTCGGCCGGCTCGGCCATACGGCCGGCGCCAACCTGACCGCAGCTCAACCAACCCGATCCCGGGGCCACAAAGTTCGCTCCGTCTTCACGAAGCTGGGTGACATTCCGCTGAACGGCTTTCTTCTCCCACATTTCGCAATTCATGGCGGGGGCGAGCAGCAGTGGGCAGGTCGCGGTGAGGACGAGGGTGGAAAGCAGGTCGCCGGCGAAACCTCCTGCTGCCTGGGCGAGGAAATGTGCGGTCGCCGGCGCCACAACAAACAGTTCGGCACGTTGGGCCAGACCGATGTGCTCGCCGCGATAGTGTTCGACCGGGTCGAATGAGCCCGTGTAGACCGGGCGTCCGGTCAGCGCTTCAAACGTGGTCGCACCGATGAACTGGGAGGCGGAGTGAGTCATGACGACTGACACATGGCTCCCCACCTGGACCAGCTTGCTGCAGAGATCGGCTGATTTATACGCGGCGATCCCGCCGGTCACCCCCAGCAATATTTCGCGGCCCTTCATCGTCGGCGCGACCTCGATTGGATATCAAGAGACCCGTCAGGGCTTACATGTCGTCCAGTGACGGTCCGCTGGAGAAGTGGCGTTCCCGGTTTTCGTCCCCGCGGGTCATCACAGCACCACTGGCATCCAGGTAGATTTTGTCCTGAATGATTTCCTGAACGACGATTTCCATCGCGTTCTTGCTCTGGGTTTCCACGAGCGGACGAGTACCACGGTTGAGGACAACCATGCGTTTCTGGATCAGCGATGACAACTTGAAACGTCCGCCGACCTTCTTAACGATCTCTTCTTCTTTCAGTTCGTCCAGCATATCGAATTCCAGTTAGATTAAATCGCGTTCTTGACAATGATGGATTTGATCTCATCCACGGCACGGTCAAGGTCATCGTTCACTACTTGATAACAGTATCGGTCTGCCAATGCTAGCTCTTGGTGCACCTTCCGCAGCCGGCGCTGGATCGTTTCTTCCGAGTCGGTTGCTCGCGAGCGAAGTCGTTGTTCACAAATTTCCAGTGACGGAGGCTGCACGAAAATCGTCAACGCATCGGGATACACATCGATGATCTTAAATGCACCCTCGACATCCACCTCCAGAAACGCCCAGCCGTTGGCCTCTCTGGCACGTTGAAGTTCGGACCTCAAGGTGCCGTACCAGTACCCTGCCCCAAACACCTCGGCCGTTTCCAGAAACGCATCTTCAGCGCGGCGACGTTCAAATTCTTCCGGCGTCAGGAAATAATAGGCAACCCCGTCAACCTCACCCTTGCGCTGTGGTCGGGTGGTTGCGGAAATCATCTTCACCAGAGGGACCGGCGATTCAGCGACCAATCGTTCCACGATGGTTGTTTTGCCGCTGCCACTGGGGCCCGACAACACCAGAAGTTGAAACTTTTTTGGTTCTGGCGCTGGTTGCGACATTGTTTCAGCCACCATCGGGGATTCGCGATACTGCAACTGTGTCAATTCTCAGCGACTTTCAGTCAATTGCCAATTCGATAAGACCACGTCGAACGACCGTCACTCGACATTCTGAACGATCTCTCGGATACGTTCGATGCTCGACTTGAGATCAACGGCCGAATGTGACAATCCGATATGGTTGGCTTTGGAGCCAATCGTATTCACTTCCCGGAACATTTCCTGGCAAAGGAAGTCCAGTTTCCGACCGGGTGACGTGCCTGTGTCGATCAGCGACCGGAACTGACTCATATGACTCCGCAACCGCGTGATTTCTTCATGGATATCACAGCGGTCCGCATAGAGTGCGACTTCCCGCAGGACGTCAGACGGCTCGATATTGACGTCAGTCCCGGCGAGCAACTCGCGAGTTCGCTGCACCAGCTTCTCGTGGTAGTCGCGGGCGACTTGAGGGGCCATTTCGACGACCTGGCCAAGAACCTCTTCGATCCTCTCCAGAAGCTGTGCCAGCTCACTGGCGGTCGTGCTTCCTTCTTTCCTGCGGAACTCCTGCAGGTGGGTGGCCGCGGCCGTCACGGCCTGCTCCACCAGAGGCCACAGTCGTTCGACGGTGTCGCTGTCGTAGCTGTCTTCTCGCAGGACGCCGGGCAGATTAAGCAACTGAGCCGGTTCGGGAGCAGCGACGGAGAGTTCCTGGCAGACTTCGTTCAGTTGTCGCCAGTAAGTCTTCAGGAGCTGCGTATTCAGCCGCGGGCCCTGGATATCGCCAATCTGATCGATCTTTACGGACAGATGGACCGACCCGCGCGAGATTGATTCGCGTAGCAGTCGCTCAAAATCCGACTCGTGCTGCAGGAACCCGTCAGGACAGCGAAGTGCCAACTTGAAGTGACGATTGTTGACGCTTCGAATTTCGACACGACAGAACGCCAGTTCGTTCTGAACAATGGCTTCGCCGTATCCCGTCATACTCAGCAGCACGAACTTCACCTGTCAAAAGATCTCGATCTGTCGCAAACAACGCTTACTGTGGCGCTTCGGCGTCCGGTTGTTCCGTCTTGGGCTCTTCGGGTGACTTAGGTTCTTCAGGCGTCGCTTCCGGTTGAGGCTCGGGTTGCTTTTCCGGCGCTGGTTCAGGTGTTGTTGGAGCAGGCTCTTCGGGCTTCGCTTCTGCTGCTTCAGGAGCTGCCGGTTCGGCTTCCCCTTTCTCTGCAGCAGGTTCCGGGTTGGTTGGAGCAGGCTCTTCCGGCTTGGTTGGCGCGGGTTCTTCTGGCTTCGTTGGGGGTACGGACGATTCTGGTGCCGCATCCTGCTTTGGAGCCGGCTCGGTCGTGGTGGTGTCTTCAGGCAGCTTCAGGTCGTCGTCCTGCTGGCCGGACTGTTGTGATCGCAGGTTGTCCAACTGCTTCTGTCGGGCTTCGTCCTGGGCCTTGACGTCAGCGGGATCGGCGAAGGCCGTCGCCCGCTGAGCGGAGGAATTCTGCAGCGCGATCACGCCGCCGGCGCAGAAGAGAATCCAGGCGGCTGCGACACCGATCGTGATCCTGGTGAAAACGTCACCTGCCTTGGTACCGAAAGCGCTCTGGCCCCCCATGA
>NZ_DASWWZ010000322.1:0-8458 GCF_036405755.1 Schlesneria sp. | reverse complement strand
ATTTCATCGAAATCGACGCTTCCGAAGCACCAGCCGCACCGTGAGTGAGCGTGATCTCCCACCGATCAGGTCCAACATCCCCTTCGATTCTGGCCTGAGTCAGCGGTTTGTTGGCAGTGATCTCCAGGATGAAGTCGGTCTGCAATGGAAGCGAAATCTGCGAGCCATTCAGCTCGTTCGATGTCCGTTCCACACCAGCACTGCTAACGGTGTTAAGACCCGTATATTCCGGGAACAGACTGTGCAGCGTCACACGAGTGACCTCCGGGGGCGGAACAACGTCGACAACGTAAGGATCTGAATGGCGGTAGTCCCCTCCAGAGACCCAAAGTTGAGCCCCCTCAATCAATCCAACAAACGTATGCCTGAAGACCTGATCGGCAGAAGGGGTCAGCCAGATCTGAGTTGTACGGCGCCCCATCTGACTGTCGAGTCGAATTCGGCGGGGGGGCTTTTTTCCTTCCGGCACTTCAACAACGACCGTGAGGTCCCCCCCTTTCGGATGTCGATAGTGGCCTTCCACAAAATCCCGAATCCGGTCCCCAGGTTGAACCACGACTTTCATCACCAGTTCGGTTTCCCGGGTCCAGTAGCCATCCTTCAGTCCCAAATAGCCGGCGGCCCAGCGTTCCATCGCCGCGGAGTCCACCACCATCATTCCGAAGATCGATGCAACCAGAACAACGGCGCCGACAATCGCTCGGCGAAGAGGGCGACTATCAAAAACTGAACCCAGATCCAGCCGGGATGCCGTGCTGGTGACATCCTTCAGTGTCCGCTGCAACATGGCCGCAGTGACGGGCGAATCCGTCTCAAGGAGGCCTTCAGACGCTTCAACGGCCGTTATCAGTCGATCGTCCAGTTCGGGAAATCGCCGTTCGAGGACCAGCGCGAGTGCCCTGGTGCGGAACCCGCGAAACAACCGCAGCCCGATCCACGAACAGGCCCCCAAAGTGACGAGTGAAATTCCGGCGATCAAGACGGCTGCGCGAAACCAGCGAGGAAGCTCCAGGTGACTGAGCTGAAAATAGGCCCAGTCAAAGGCGAAACTGGACCAGAAGAGTAGGCCCAGCACGACAACGACGAGAGCCAGCCCTTCCCAGAAGACATAGGAACGGATTCGTGACTTGAGCTGATCAAGGATAGAAAGAGCTTCAGCGGGAAGTTGGTTAGGCGTAGTCATGTACCGCTCTTGAGCTTTTAACTTCTGGGGATGCGGAATCGCTGGCCTGAGCCAGCGGTCAGGCCAGCTTCAGGATCTTTCTCGTCAGCCACTCAATCGAAAGAATCGAGACCAGCAGGTACATCACCCACTGACGATCCCACAGCGTTCTCAAACGTTCGGGGACATAGAACTGTTCCCCCCGGTCAGGCAACAGGCCTGGTAGTTCCACAATCGCTTCGTCCACAGTCAGGTACTTCCCCCCGGTATCGCGAACGAGGTCGGTCAGCAACCTGACGTTCTGCCGGATATTCTCATCTTCCAGCTTCGGCAGCGCAACCACGATTTCGTCGGTGACACGCTCACGCGAATCCGGAAGCAGCAAATCGAGCTTGTAGGTACCGGGCAGACTGACACGAAAATCACCCGTGAAAACACCGGGACTGGAAGGATCACGACGCAATTGGCGGGGCGGAGTGAGTGGTTTTCCAGCAGGGTCGTGGATATCCAGGGTCACTGTTTCCGCTTCGAGGGGATCATATTTCGCGTCGAGGACACGTGCTCGTACGCGCAGCGTCTGACCGATCAGCAGTTTTCGACTGTCTGGCATCAGCAGGCCTCGCTTGGTGCCGCGTTTGGAGCGACCTTGTCCCACTTCGCGAATGGTCTTAATCCAGAACCGGTCATAGTCGTCTTCGCTCACCGACCGCAGCCGCCACATCTCTGCACTGCCAAGGTAGAAAACAAAGCCTTTGCTCAGTGGTTGCCCCGCCATCAAGACGGGGGGCTCACCTGCGGCACGGGGGTCCGAAAAGTTCGCGTAGACCTTCGCACCGGCCTTATGCCCATTCGTGGGGTAGCAGCGATAAATTCCGGGGAATGCTTTCCAGCGAGCGGCAGAAGTGACGGGGTCGTCGGTCAATTGGAGGAACCCCAGACTTTGCCCCTCTTTGCTAAACTTAACGGGCCATGGCTGTGTGGAGTCCTGGTCAAAACGAGACGAGGTGAAGTAGGAGCTGAGGAAAACAGGATAGAGTTCGAGTAATGGCCGGTATGCCTCGTCCCCCGCCGCTCCGGAAGCAGCAGCATCACTCATCCCCGCCAGGGTGGGTGTATTCACGTCGCCGGCAACGAGGATCAATCCTCCCCCTTCGAGACTGACCCAGTCTGACAGAGTTTTGAAAGACTCGGCCGGGATACTCTTCCAATCCGGGTCAAACGCCATCACGACGTCGTACTCGTACAGTTCTTCTTTGGCTGCGGGAAATGCGGTGAGCAACCTGTTCGATTCCTGACTCGTCCCGGGCCCTCCGGACTGCAGATAGACATCGACATCGAATGACTTGTGCCGGAACAGAAGGTTACGGACGAACTGGTAATCTCGCATTGGCCCCCCGGCGACCAGCAAAACGCGAGTAGGTCGATCGAACGTGTTGACGGTGAAGGACAATTCGTTGTCCTGTGAATTGAACTCCGCGATTCGGTTGGGCGTAGATGCTCGAACGACGTAGGTCACTCGCCCCGCTTCGGTGGGATTTCGCGAGAACTTGACCTCCACCGGGAGTGAATCCTCCAGCAGCGTGGCCTTTTTCCGTTCGACTGCAACAGGCTCAACGTCCGCCCCAGACTTCATCAACAGTTCCACGTCGACCTCTCGTCCTGCCAAACCATTCCCCTGAATGAAGGCAGTGATTTCGAAAGGATCGCCCATCTGGACATCCGTAGGTGAGGCGATTTCAGAGACCGCCAGATTCACAGGTTGCTCGGTTGTTCCCGTGCCGACAGCAATCAAACGGGACTTGGTGGCGATGGCTCGGTCGTGTGTCGTCGCGGGATCGATCCCGGCATTGGACGCACCGTCCGTCATGACGACAAGTCCCGACAGGGTCTTACCTGCAGAGAGACGAATCAGTTCATCGAGGCTTTCCCCCAATCGTGACTCGAGACCGCGAGGCCGCAGCAGTTCCTCCCAGTCCAGTGGTGATTCCGATTCCGGTACGACATCACCGTTGCTGGTCGATTCACCTCCCGTGCGGGGGAAGACCCGATGGGGACCGACCAGTCCCGAATCGTAAGTGAAGATGCTCACCTCATGCTGCTTTCGCAGTGTCTCGACAAGATTCGATGTCACAAGCAGCCGTTTGACTTCGTCCGCCCTTGAAGGACCGGTGGCGGTGCCGGGAGACTCACGCTCGGATGGATTTCCCGCGGGATGCCGCATGGAAAGAGAAGTGTCCACCAGGATGCCAACACGAGACGGTCGGTAGGATTCTTTCTGGGTCCGGTCTGAGGGATTCAGGGCAATCACGAGCAGCGATGCGAGGATGCCGACGCGCAGCAGGATTAACCAGACTCGCCAATACCAGCGAAGGTCCGCTGTGTCGCGAAGATAGAGCCAGATCGACCATGCCACAAACAGCACCGAACCGCCAATTAAGAGCAGCCAGCCCAGGGACGTTGTTGGCCAGTCGAACTCACGCACCGTCAGCGTGGCCGTGTCGACCGCGGCAACAACGGAAAGCATCGATCCTGGGTTGAGATCAAACATCAACGGGTCTCATTCAGGAGATCTGTGAAACAAGAAAGCCAATCCCTCAACCTTATCAAAACGTTGTTCCTCAATGGCCACTTGAGTGAGGACAAATCAGCCGATCGCGATCAGGCTGCCCGGGATGGATACTTGCGTCGTCCATTTTACGATTCCATTCATTCTGAGAATTTCAGCGTCTTGACTGCTTGCGGTGGATGATAACTCAGTTTGTAGGCCAGAGCTTGCTCAAGCACGAAAAGAGTTCCCAGCAACCACAAGAGCCACTGCCGAATTTCTGATCCGGCCTCGCGTCCTTCGACCCAGTCCAAACGCCCGAATTCCTGAATAGTGGCGCCAGAGGCGTTCCCCATTCGCTTTCGCAGATCCGCCGAAGTCGCCAAAGCCAGCTCCCCTTCGCCCGGAGCCGTGTTGAAGGCAATGAGTCTCTCTTCGCTTGCCTGGCTCTGCTTCAACAATCGAACGGTATAGACTCCGGGCTGGTCGGTGTTTCGAAAGACAGCTCTCAAATTCAGCGATCCCTCGTTTGCCACCGGAGCTTCAATTCCCTGGGTAAGAGTTCCGTCCCCGGAATGCCCCTGCCCACCGGTTTCACCGGCACTTTCGGGTGATGCCTGCAGTCTTGTCATTCGATCGCCCTCTTCGCCGGGCGTTTCAATTTCAACAGAATCTGAGTACTCAGCGGGATCGAGGGCCAGGACGATGGGCTCACCGACTTGTCGTTGTTCCGGGATGCGATCCGTTCGTGCGAGAGATTTGACGAGTTCCAGTTGGACGACAACAAAACTGTTATCGGTCGCCCAGTTGTTCCAGTCAGGTTGAGCCGTCGTGAGACACGTGATTACCCGCCCTTTTCCGAAACGGTGTTCCAGGAAAAGCGGATCCTTGCTTCGCAGCGAGGCCATTGTTTGCACACGGTCCATTCGGACCTGATCGTCGCGAACCCAGTCTTTTGCCGCGGGCATAAACTGAAAGATTCGAACGAGTTTCACCAGCGCGTTATCCTCACCCGCAAAGATTCGGAACAACGGGTGTTTCGATGTCAGGATGTCTGCGCCAGGACTGGTCGGATCAAGAATCAATTCCTTCGGAGCACTCTCCAGCGGAATCGGGAATAACCCCGTCCCGTTCCGGTAAAGCTCTGAGTTGTAATGTGCGGGCCGGATCGACTCTCCTACGAACCACGCCAATCCCCCCCCGTCAGCGACGTAACGTTCGAGCGCATCGATGGAATCGGCGGGCAATTCCGGCACGTTTATGAGGTAGATACAGGCGAAGCCATCCAGTGGACGGCGACGAAGGGCTTCGACACTCTCAATCGTGGCCAGGTAACCCGTGGCCTTGGGATCCGCTGCAATTGCGTCTGCGATGTACGAAGCCGCATCTCCCGACGAATCACCGTCGACCAGCAGCACCGAGACAGCCTGCGGTACGTCGACCGCGATGGACCGGTCGTTATCTTCCGACAGTGCATCTGAATCCAGACTGACTCGAATCTTGTGCGTCGACGGAGTGGCCAGTCGAATTTCGAACTCCTGAGTGACCTCCGTCTGCGGTTCGATTTTCTCCAGCAGAACACTCGTGGGAAGTTTGTTGTTGTTATCAGAAACGGAAAGGCGCACATTCGACGCGACCTGCGAGCCATTGTTCTTGACCGTGACACGCATTCGCAGCGGAACATCAACGGCAGCGACCTGGATGTCACCGGTCAGTTCAACAACTGTCAGGTTGGCATGAGCTTCAGGAACTGCACGGACAAGATTGACCGAAACCCCGTTCTCGGCGAGCCCTTCAATGGCCGAAGTAATGGCCTTCTGATCCCGCCAGTCACGCTCACGAAAATCAGAGATCACGTGAAGATGATGGATGTTGCCATTGTCTTCCGCGAAGAACTTCTTCGCCTCCAGCAGGCCCGTCGTTAAATCGAGTGACTGGTTCGTGCACTTAAATGTCTGCGGATCGAGTTTGGCAAGCAGTTCCGCAACAAAGTCTTCGTTGACATTCCTCTCAACGAAGAACGGCTGCTCAGGCTGTGAAAGCCTCAGCAAGGTCAGCTTCTGAGTATTGGGCTGTTGCGCTCCCCCTGCTGCAATCTGGTTGACGACCTTGATCGCCTGCTCAAAGCCACTCGTATCTTCCCATCGCTCTTTCATCGACAAGCTGTCATCAATCAGGACGAGATGATGAGTTTGAGCGCCGCGAAAAATCGACATCTGCGCAGGATTGAGGATCAACCGGGAGATAAGCAGGACCAACCCGATCACAATCAAGATGCGAAGCAGCAACAACAAAAGTTGCTCCAGCAGCAGGCGCCGCTGATTCCGTTTCTGACTTTGCAGCAGAAACTCCATGGCTGCAAATCGAACTCGCCGATACTGCACTCGATTGATGAGGTGAATGGCGATCGGAAGGGCGACAAGGAGTGCGCCCCCCGCGACAAACCCGGGATTGAAAAAGTGATTGGCGAGCCAAGCTGACATCAGGCATCGGCTCCTGAATTACTGCAAAAGTTTGTGAGTCCTGAAGACTTCTTAAACGAGCCCGTGAGCTTTGCAGAATATCCTAAGTCAGCGCCAATTACGACCGCTACAAACAGATCGGCCCCTCGTGAGAATCGGCTGGCCGTCTGTTTCTCGATCACGCGAGTCTTTACGGGAAACGCTTCCAAGACGTCGATTTCGTCGAAGAAGTTACCCACGTGACACATGCCCCAACTCCATTCATCCAAAATCACCTCACTGTCGAAAACCAGGGGACCGGCGCGTGGGGACCAATAAGTCGAGTCTAACTTCAGCAGAGTGGAAAGTCATCTCCCCCTTTCCTCAGACTGAGCCCACTATCGCACCTGCCAACTTCAGACTGTTTTCAAACAAAGTTAATAAACACGCGAACAGTAAAGAGGCAACTGTATCTATTCGCTCGAAACCGAGTCGGGAAACGTCCAATAACGCATTTTTCGACAATCAAAGAGTGGCAAAACAGATTCAATGATGATACGTTGCCACTGCCAGGAAAATGCAATTTTGCGGTTGCAGGATTCGAAGTTTCCGTATTTGATTTGGCCCGTACTCAGGTCGTCAGCTTTCATTCTTGTTAATCACTTGAATGAAGGTTACGTTCTGTTCTTCGGAGGTGGTTTTTATGGAACATTACGAGTACCCCGCAGGGGCGGTCGTATTCATGCCCGGGGATCTTTCCAAGAAAGCCTACCTAATTCATTCGGGTGCCGTAGAGCTTCGACGTGGCACGTTTGATTCTAATGACCGGGAGGCGCAACTCGGTCCTGGCGAAGTCTTTGGTGAATTGAGCCTTCTCACCGAAACGCCGCACACAGTTTCTGCGCGGGTGATTAAGCCTGCCCGTCTTTCTGCCATCACCCGGGATGAGTTTGAACAGGCGCTGAGTTCCGTTCCGACCGAAGTGAACGCTTATATCCATTCGATCCTGGAACGACTGAAGGATTTGACCTCGCGTGAGCAGTGTCTCACAACGGCCATTCGACCGGTCGAGGCACTGACGGCCACCCTCTATCCGTTAACCCGGACTGCCGCGTCATCGTTGCCTCACGCGTCACTACCCATTACGAATTTCCCATTCCGAATCGGCCGATCATCGTCGCAGCGTGATCGGCGGCAATCGGATGGCAATGACCTCTTTCTGGAAGACCGTCAGCCCTACAATGTCTCACGCAATCACGCGATGATCGACATGGAAAACGGCAAGATCGTCGTGAGAGATATGGGATCGTCACTGGGAATCCTGGTGAACGACACCGTGATTGGCGGCCCTTCGGACGAACAGGAAAAAGTTCTGGACTTCGGCGACAACATTATTGTGCTGGGAGGAATGACCTCTCCGTTCCAGTTTCGAGTCAGCGTACGTCACGGATAGTCCGCCACGCCCGCCAGCGTTAACAACGTGCAATCCCGTGTCGGCTTGCAGCGAGCCTTATCGTTCCGCCTGCGGTTTCATTGCCAATCCGCTTCGAGGGTGATTGTTCCCCCGCCCGGGCTGATTCCCGGCGGACCAGGAATCACTTTTCATCTCTGAGGGGCGCTTCCTCGCGCGAATGCGTTTACACGCGTGGATTCTTCCGCCAAACTAGACTCTGTTCGGGGGAAGCATGTGCCGACCCACTGACATTGACTTGGATTTGACTTCTGAGCAGACAGGAATGTTATGAAAAGTTTTCTTGGATTGGTGGCATTGGCGATCGTCTCGCTGAGCACTCTGGGGTGGGCTGCTGAACCGGACAAGGATGGTTTCATCCAACTGTTCGACGGCAAATCATTCGATGGCTGGAAGATCAACGAAAGCCCCGAAAGCTGGAAAATCAAGGACGGCGCCATCGTCGCCAACGGCCCCCGCAGCCACCTGTTCTATGTGGGTGATGACAAGCCCTTCACGAACTTTGAATTCCGGGCCGACGTCAAGACAGAGCCCAACAGCAATGGTGGGATCTACTTCCACACCAAGTTCCAGCCTGAGGGATGGCCGAAATACGGGTTCGAAGCTCAGGTTAACAACACTCAGGGTGACCCCAAGCGTACCGGAAGTCTTTACGGCGTGGTCGACGTGCTGGAGAAACACGTCCCCGATCACGAATGGTACACCGAGACAGTGATCGTGAAAGGGAAGCGAATCATCGTCAAGATCAACGACAAAGTTGTTGTTGACTACACCGAACCCGATGACAAGGTCGCTGGTGCAGACTTCACCCGCAAGATCGACAAAGGAACGTTCGCACT
>NZ_DASWWZ010000321.1:0-15083 GCF_036405755.1 Schlesneria sp. | reverse complement strand
ACCAGCCGCTTAACAGTTTCACCCGGTTCCTGCAGTTGAACGCGATACCGGCCGTCGGGAATTGATTCGATCAATTCGGGATCGAAGATCTGCTCCAGGAAATCCTCGGTCAGCTCGATCCCCTCATCAAATTCCCAGCCCGTTCCATCCGCGTTGCGTTTGCCAATCTCAAAGAAGACCTTGCGTCGCGGGGAAAGACCCAGCCCCTCTTTCTCGGCGACAGGCACAATCTCGAGAGCCACCGTCGGAGTATGCGAGGAGACCTGCTGGATGTCCCACACTCGCTGGGGTTCAGGAAAATGAAGCAACTCGACTCGTGGAGTCAGGTCAAAAATGAACGACCCCAGACCTTCACCGGGGACAGGGGCGTAGCCCCGTAAAGTCGTGAAGTCCAGACTGCCCAGAGCATTGTTCGTTGTCGTATTGCGACCGTAGACGTGAATCAGCGGATCAGCGATCACTGTCACGTCAATCGCGATCGGGGCGGAAGGGTTATCCTTGTTTGGATTCGCATTGTAAAAGTGAGTGAAGAGGAACTCACCAGGATCCTCAAAGACGGCGGTCGTCGTGGTCCCGTCGTTCCAGTTCACAATGATGGTGAAGTTGTGCTCGCCGGGTCGACCAAACTCGCCCGTGATCGTTGCAATTCCCCCCGCGGTGATTTGCGGTGTCTGCAGATTCACAAATCGAGGAGGCGCGTCGATGATCGATCCGGTTCCCGACTGCACCACCACATCCTGCCAGAAGTTGACACGGTTCCCGGAATGAATCGTGATGACGCCACTTCCCTCGGACCGAATATCCGCATCAACCCCCGTGTCAAACAGGTTAATACTGTCACCTGCAATGAGATCGATATTCCCGCTCCCACCAGTTGCCAGCACAGGTGCCGTGACAACAAGTCCGGAAAAATTCCCCAATGCCGTAATCGAGAGATTTCCACCCGAGGCATTCTGAACGGTAGACGAAACGTTGATGGTCGCCGTGTTGGAAATCATCAGGTTTCCGGAGACTGCTCCCAGAACGGAGATTCCGTCCACGCCATCCGACGTGACGATATTGAGAATTCTGCCCGAGACATTGCGAATCTGCAGGTTCCCCGACTCGGTATTCGTCGCGGCCAGATTCGACACATTGGTCACGAGCGGCGCACTGCTCCCAATCCCGGTGACAGCTCGCATAACGAGTGTCTCTGCAGCGATATGAAGAGTGGCTGAATTCCCTCCCGCAGCAATTTCCCCGGCAGTCGATTCCAGCGAGACGAACGAGTCACCGCTGGTAAGGGCCGAGATCTGGCCGACAGTGATTGTCTGGTTTGCGACCAGACGTACTTCACCGTCGTTGTGCTGAGTCAGGTTGTCGACTCTGATCGAATCTCTCTCGATCATGTGAATCCGGGTATTAGTACCCGACAAGGGGTTTGAGGAAGCACCGTTCGTCAGGTTCAGCACATCTAGATCGACATTGATGGGCTGCAGTGCTCCGACGCCGACCGCGGTTTGAATGGTTGTCACAGCCCCCGCCGCATCGGCGATCAGGTTATCTCCCGCCGAGTTGCCTCCGTTGACGAGACTTCCTGATGTACTGACAAGTCGAAGTGCATTCGCGGTCGCATTCAGCGTTTCAACCTGTCCCAGCGTGATATCCTGGTCAGCCAGCAGAGCGATCGTCCCGGAACCGGATCGGATGGTCGCGCCGTCCTGCATCAGGATCTTTCCGCTCGTGCCATTTCCGACCTGATTGCTGTCTGCCACGACCTCGACATCGCCACCCGCCGAGGCAACGGGTGCCGTTGCATCGATCAGAACATCGCGAGAGGCCCTGAGACTGATATCGCCTCCCGCAGTCGTCACAGCGGCCTTGAGAACCAGGTCCGAGGCAGTACCCTCTGCGGACAGGAGAACGTTCCCGGTTGTGGCCGTAACGCCGGATCCACCTGCAGTTATGGTCGTCGTTCCAGCGGAACGGATGGCGACATTCCCGGCCCCTTGTTGATCGACACGATGCAATTGCAGGTCGCTGACTTCGCGAATCCGGATGTCACCCGCCGCGGAATTGACGATATCAAGGGCGTTCACGCGAGTCACCAGGGAGGGGTCGCCACCGGGGGGTGACGTGGTCCCGATTCCATTCACCGCTCGCAGGGTCACCACGCCGCCGAGGGTTTCATTAACCAGATTTTCGCCTGTGGCTGACCCATTCCGAATTTCGCCCGTGTGTGAAGTAATCCGAATGGCATCGACCGTGCCGTTCGCCGTCTTCACCTGTCCGAGCGTCACATTCTGCTGAACGTCAATTTCCACTCGTCCCGACCCCGCGTCGATCAGGCTGCCACTCGCCATCAGCAGGGCCCCAGTTCCGTCGATCCCGTTCCCCGTCGTCACCAGCACGTCACCGGTGGTCGAGAGGATTTTGCCAGCGGCGCCGAATGTTGTATCTCGGGTCGTGTCGAGCGTCATCGATCCACTGGCCGTTGCCAGCGTTCCGCGGATCTGCGTGTCACGTGCCACAGAAAGCTGCATCGCACCGGCTTCGGTAGCCAGCCTCCCGGCTGCGCTGATCTCCAGGTCCGTTCCAACTTGAGCGGTGAGTTCATGGTCGGCATCGAGTTGGAACGAGCCATTCACAATGATGCTTCCCGCCGTCTTCCAGAGATAATGACTCGACTGCGTGAGTGGCCCATCAGTCCCGACTTGAATTCCCGCAGTCTGATTGTCAGAGCCAATCACGACTGTCTGAGCGTGAACGACATCCAGTTGAGCGTCGGTAAAGTTCAAGTCCTGCGAGGCATCCTCCAGACCAATGGATGTTCCTGCAGAGAGCGTCTGAATCGTGAGCGTGGCACCATTCGCGTTCACGAAAGTGGTGGGCAAGAGGATCGCGTCAGCAGTCAACGTGATATCCCGCCCATGCGTATCGAGGGAGGACGTCGCCGCGTCGAAGCGAAGGGAGGCCCCGGTAAACTGGAATCCATCGTTCGTCCCGGCAATTGCACCGTACGTATTGACCGCTCCACGAAATCGGCTGACCCCACTTCCCTGAAGCTGCTGATAGGTCCACGAATTCAGTGAACCATCAAACCGAACGTCGTTAGCAGAGACAATGAGGACCTCTCCCAGCCTGACAGTATTCCCCACATGTCCCGTCACCTGGATTTGACCGGTCCCTGCGTCGAGCGTCAGTTTCTGATTGAACGCCGATGTTCCATTGATCGTCCCCGAAACAGTGATATCGCCTGAACCGCCGGTACTGATCTCGATACCACTCGCCAGTCTCACCGGACCACTGATCGCGACGTTCCCTTGCGATGTGGTAATATTGGCATTGGCTACCAGCGTTCCCACCTCGATCAGCACACCTCCACTGCCCGAAATGATCTCGGCCGCAGAGGACTGCGTCGTGGTACCGATCGATTTGATCGAGACAGAATTCTCGCCCGTCAGTTGGGCGTCGACAGAAACCGTCGTCCCTGCCGACAGTTTTAAGTCCCGCCCCGCTTCAAGCGGCGCCCCCGCTGCGACAGTCAGGCCGGACGCGGTCGAGTCGAGGATGATGTCATTTTCCGCCTGAATCGATTGTCCAACGGAGATTGGTCCCGCAGCGATATACTCGACGCTTCCACCACTCGCGACGGTGGCGAGTTGCTCAATCGAACCACTGGACGTAACAGAGACGGAGCCAGTTGTCTCGACGCGACCGCCAAACACGACGCTTTGGAACGCCTGCTCAATCGTCACGCTCTCAACCGAGATTGCAGACAAACGAACGTTCTCTGCCTGCTTGACCCTGAACTCCCCGCCTCCACTGATCTCAGCTTGAGCCGTGACATCCCCGGTCCCCGCGGCTGAAAGCGTCAGATCATGGCCGTTGGTTGCGACCGTGGATGACAGCAGGATATTGCCACTCGACGTCGTCTCCATCGTCACCGAATTCAACAACTCCAGACGGTCTCGAATCGTTTGATTCCCCGTCGTCGTCACGTTGGCATTCAACTGCGTCGACCCGGGAAAATCGGTGGTCAGAAATGCCAATCCCGTATTTCCGCCGACCGTCCCGTCGAACCGCGTGCCCCCCGACGTCACAGCAGTCAGCCCAAATCGGCCGTCAACCGTTTTGCCAAACTGAATCGTATCGCCGCCACTGCTGGTCAGTCTCACATTTCCCGTCAACACCACAGCGTCGCGGAACTCGATTGCCCCTGAGGTCGTGAAATTTCCGTTGAGACGGGTTACCCCCTCGCTGTCGGTCGTCAGCGAGGTCAGGGGAGTGGCCTCACCGACCCCTCCATTAAATAGCGTCACGCCCGACGTGTTCACGGTCAACCCGTAAGGACCGTTCACGGAGCGCTGGAATGCGACCGTCCCGCCGCTTGTGCTGGTGATGATCGTGTTGGCCATGAGACTGACGTCATCATCGAACTTCACATCTCCACTGGCTGTAATTCCTCCGTTGATGCGAGTCGATCCTGCCCCTTCCGTCGTCAACGAGGTCAGTGCGATCTGTCCACCGACAGCCCCCATAAAGGTTTTCTGGCCGGCAGTGCTGACTCGTAGGCGGTGGGCTCCATCGACCGTCGAAGCGAAGCCAACATCCTTACCGGTCGTGCTGGTCAGGGTCGCGTCACCCTCCAGCTTGACAGCATCATTGAACTGAATTTCCCCGGCAGTGGTGATGTCCGCATGAACCAGTATCGATCCACCGGAATCGGTCGTCAGCGATGCAAGCGGGCTGATGCCCCCCACGACTCCGCCAAACGTCGTGACACCCGTCGTATTAACGGTGAGGTGATGCGGTCCATCAACCTGTTTCGCAAGGGTGATCGCCCCCCCGGTTTGACTGGTCAGAACGGCATCGCCGAGCACCCTGACCGAATCATTCAGGCGAATCGAATCAACGACCGTGACACCCGCGAAGAATTCCGTCGTACCAGGGCTGTCCGTTGTCAGCGAGCGGAGCGCGGCGGTTGTACCGACGGCACCACCGAAACGAGTCCCCCCTGCCGTCTCAACGTTCAAGCCGAACGGACCGTCAACCGTTCGCTGAAACTGAATATCACCGCTGGCGGTACTGGAGATCGTAATCGAGTCGCTGAGTGTGATGGGGCCGTCGATCGTGATATTCCCCACCGATGTCAGATCCCCGTTCAGATCCACTCGTGCGGATGTCACCGCGATGCCGCCGGCGCCCGTCTGCACCTGCCGGAGGGAAGTCGTTCCCGCACTGGAAACGACAAACTTCTCGAGCGCCCGTGCGACCCCCACGTTTTGCAGCGAAACAATTCCGCTGCCAGCGGTCAGTGTGAGCTGGCGCGCGTTCGCAATCTGATCTGCATTCACAGGGCTATTAAACGTGATATTCCCGTCGCTCCCCGTGGCGACGTTCGTGTCGATGGTGACATTCGCAGTGAGGTTCACGGCAGACGTTCCGGTCACCACGACGTTTCCACCTGTAGGCCCGTGATTGGTGGAAATATTCGCACCAAGATTCACCGTCTCGGCTGTGACGTTGAGATTCCCTTCTGCCGTAGTAGATCCGAGGTTGAGCACGGTGTTCAAGTGAATCACATCGGTACCAATCCCCCCATCGATCGACAACGACGCGCGGAAGCCTGAGTTCACCGACGAAACGGTGATGGCATCATGACCGGCACCACCGGCGATGGTCAGTAGCTTCGTCGGATTCACGAATGTGATGCACCCAGCGTTGTCAGATGAAATCGTCAAAAGATTGCCGGTGGCAACGACTTCAATGTTCTCGGATCCGGATGTCCCCGTGAAAGTGCGGTTTTCCGCCGTCAGCGAATCGACGACGGTCGTCTCGACGCTGTGATACGTCATCTGCTGGTTGCCACTGACCATCACGTCACCGGATGTCGCGTCTCCGAAGGAATGAGTGACGGAACCAAACGTGGAACCACCAGTCAGAGCGAAACTGTCCCCCGCGGATGACATTGTTCCTCCGTCGTAGTGGACGGATCGGGAGAAATCTCCCAACGAGAAATCAACGGTCAACGAGTCATCGCCACCATAAGTGTTGACGAACACCTGCGTTCCCGGAATCGCTGAGAAGGGGACGCGGATCGTGTGCAAATCCGGCGAGATGACCGCACCGGGGATGTCTGTTGTGAACAGATTCACCGGATCATGAATGATGTACTGCCCGTTGGCGACGTCCGACTGAATTGTCAGCCGATCATTATTCCCGCCGACCATCGAGTCGGACACAACCAGATTTCCCAAGGAATCCAGCGTGACATTTGTCGGGGTCGCCACAACGGTCAGCACAATGTCATGACCACTGTTTCCCCCCGAGTAGCTGATCGAAAATGTCGTCGCAGCAACATGGAAGGTAGCCCCTTCCGGCAGGTCCTTGAAGGTCCCAATGATCGCAGAAGAACCGGTATTACTAAGCAAGGTGAACTTGTCCCCCACCGTCAGGGACGTTCCGAGATCCAGATCCAGCGACGCGTCCGCCAGTGAAACGGGACCCGACGCTTCGATCTGACTGTAGCCCGTCCCGGGGGCTAGACCATTGATCACGACGTGCAGTGTCGCATCCCCGTTCAGCGACAGGGAAGTGGTATCAAGGAGACTGGTACCGAGAACGAGCGAACCACTGCCGGACACGCTGGCGACGGTTTCAGAAAAATTCTGCAGGTTCAATGTGGCGGCAGTTCCCACATCCACGGAACTTGAATTGTTGATCCGCTCGCTTCCCCCCAGCAGGAATTCACCTTCCACCAGATCAATCGTGCCAGCCCCGGCACTTAATCCCGTCGGTGCGATCGTCACCGTATCGAATTCACTGAGAAACTGCCCCGCATTCGTGTTCGACATGATCGTCGTCAGAAATGTCGCATTCATCCGCAACGGATGGTCACTGGTCCCGATCCCGCTCCCCGCGTAAATCGAGACCGTATGTGCAGACAGATCAAGACCCGATGCATCCGCGAAGACCGCCCCGCCCCCGCCCGTACGGAGGATCAGGTTGCCGGCCTCAAGACTTAGCGAACCACCCTCAAAAGCGATCTGGTGGTTGCCTGTCTGAAGAGTCACATCCATGTCCCCTGCAAAGACAATCGCGGCGGTGATTTCAATGTCACCCGTGCGGTTGCTTCCGATGATCAGGGTGTCCGCATGGATATTCGACAGTTCCGTGGCCGACAGGCCGAGATAGTCAGGCCGATCAAGGTCGGTGCCAAGGTTGATCAACCGACCCGCAGGAGGGGCTGGTGGCAACAGAGGGATCGCATTCGGGGCCAGCGACACAATTTGTCCGTCGGCCGTCACGGTTCCGTCCAGGTCCATCCGGTTTGCAGTGATCATGACTCCGCCGGACAGGGACTGGATGTCTGCCGAGGATTCGATCACAAACATCCCCGAACTTCCCCCTGCGGATACGACGATGCCATTGCCTGCCTGCACGTCGTGAGCAGCAGCTCCATCAGTCACGGTCACGTGCGAAGCACCGCTCAGATTGATCCGCCCGGTCGCAAAAAGTTGTTGCACAACCAAGTCATGGTCAGCGGAGAGGATGATGTTGAGTTGATCGGTCGTGGAATTCGGATCATCGGCCGTAAGACTTCCATTCCCTGCAATCTGGATATCGTTGCTGGCAAGAATCGTCGCGGGACCGGCATGGACATTGACCGCTGATTGGAAAGTGACGTTATCGACGGAGTTGTGAACGGTCAGACTACCGACATCCAGCGTGTTAGTCCCCTCGAAAAAGACCGACTGCGTTCCCACCGCCCCCGTAATCTCGATCGAATCCACCTGGGACGCCAGGAACGAGGTTGTCTGGTTGTGCTGATCCGTCACCAGAATCGAGGCGACACCCTGATCGTTCTGGACGACCGAGATTTTGGCGGTATCGCCAGTCGACGTCATGGAAACGTCCAGAACGCCGCCGGCCAGCACGGGCGTGACGGAGAGGACTCGACGCTCTTCCAGCTTGAGGCTTGAGAGGCGAGCGGCAAATTCGAATGAGGGAGATAACGGGACCGAACCGGCTGTCGATCTGGTGTCGAGCCAGTTCCAAAACCAATCTGCAATCTGCATGAAAACCTACCTCAGCCGCTCAGCCGGCGCTTTCCATTCGTTACGGCGTTTCCTGCCGCACCCGCACAAATTGGAACTCGATTACACTCGGAATCTAGTACCATTTGACGTGAAGCTAGCAGTTCAGGTGGCGTTCGATTTTCACAATCTTCGTCGCCTGTAGCGTTTATGCGCTAGAGAGATCGCCGTTTGCCGAGAATGCCAACTACCTGTCTCTTTTGAATACGCCAGATCTTACTGGTTACGCAGGTTGAATCGCGAGAAAATTCCAGCAGAATCGGCCCGAGAACGACCTCGCCATGCCAGAAGCTCACCGAAGAACTGGTACCTTCCCACGTGCCGCGACCACGTTCACCTTTGTTGCAGGGCATTCCCCTTCAGGTGGCGAAAGATCTCTCGCCATTTTGGGTGTTCCGCTGCGGGGCAGCGGTCGCGATGTCTGGAAAGAGTAGTCCGACACGGGTTCTAACGATTTTGACGAAGTTTCCTGTGGTACCGCCCGGATTCTGTCCGATGAACATGGTGAGCGTTCTCGCGTGACTTGGAACCCATTCGCCGCGTACCGCTTACTCACTGAAAAAATCAGGTTCGTGAATGACCCTGATACCGTCATTCTAGGAGAATGTAGATGCGAAGCGCGATTCTGGCTCTGTTGATTGTTGCGGCGGCGTTCACAGTGGGAGGAGCTTCGGCACAAGCCGCAGGTGAAGGGCAGCCTTCCGACTGGGGCCGCTTCAACTACTACCCTTACGTCTACTACCCACACAACTTCCAGGCTCCCCAGCAGTACAACAGCCTGTACCACCGGTATCCACAAGCTCGCCAGATCCCGGTCTACAATAAAGGCTGGTACAACTTCTACCCCGAAAAGCGTCCCTACCACAGTGGACACCACTTCGTTCTCGACGTGTTCTAAACCCACGCTGGGTTTGAGCAGGACGTTCTGACGGGAACGTGACTCGATGAAAGCCGGGGCAACAAAAACTTCACCTTGCCCCGGTCCTCACCCGCTCGACATCCATTCGCCACGGAAGAAGAAACCTTCCGGTTCGGCGGCAGCGGGTCATGACTGGACTGCGAGAGAACGACTCGTCCACAGCGACGGTCGTGCCCGCCTCCAGCCACGATAGAGATCCGATTCGGAAGCGATTGCGCACGGGGGGGAGTGTAGTCGCTTCTGAATCGTTCTCTGTTGTGACAGGTCAGGCCGAATGGCCGAACTCGATCAGCGCGTCGTTCTGCGGTCCGCACCGCCTTCTCGCAAATTCACCGCACGTCAGCGAAGGGCTTTGAGAGCACTCAGCCGCATCGCATTCACAGACGGAATCAGCCCACCGAAAAAGCCCATCGCCAGGGCAAGCAACATGCCGACCGCAATCGTGCTGGGATCGACTGTCAGGCGCAGAACGACAAACTTGCCCCCTCCCCCTGGTCCACCTGTCACGATGCTGTTGGCGGTGAAGCCGTCACACAACGATCCGATGGCGCAACCGATCGCTCCTCCGATCAGTGCCAGTACCAACGATTCCAGCAGGAACGAGACGAGGATCTGCCAGCGTCGAAAGCCCAGCAGACGCAGCACGCCGATGTCTTTTGTTCGCTGACTGATCGCAGCGAACATGGTATTCATCACGCCGAACAGGCCCCCCATCGACATGATCAAGGCAACGACCATCGCCATCCCGAGGAACTGAACGTTGGTCGCCGAAAGATTCGCAAAGTACGTCTGTTCGACCTGCGGGCTGATCGTCGCCTGCTTGTACTCATTCGCAAAATATTCCTTGAGCAGTTCGGCCCCCCACTGTGCTTCGGAGTATTGTTCCTGAACTTTCTTCAGTTTGGGTTTAGGAGCGGTCTTGTCGGTGGCATACAGGGCTGCCGCCTCATCATAGGCCTTCTGCGCAGCCAGTTTTCGGTCTTCGATCAGCTTCTGTCGCTGATCTTTGCGGTAGTTGGGGTCGGCCCGCACACAGAAGGTCGTGTAATTGGACTTTCCGAACAAAGGTCCGACCTGCGATTGACGTGTCCAGACCTCGGAGTCGTAAACGGTACCGGAGGAGGCAAAGATTCCCGTCACGTACCAGACGCGATCACCGATCTGAAAGGTATCACCCGCTTCCAGGCGATCCTTGTTTTTCGCCTGCTGACGCATCTCTTCCGTTCGGTCGTTTCCCAGTTCACGTGCGATCCCCGCGCCGAGCATGGCTTCGATCGCGGTGTCTCCCTTGTCATTAATCTCGCGAACGCCTGCCTCAGAGAACCAGTCACCGCCCGGCATCAGTTTCAGACCATGGACTTTGGCCGACATCGCGGGATCGTCGACACCGCGCACTTGCAGGAATCGTCGCTTTTCCTGCCCGGTTTTTGCATCAGTAATCTGCTGGGAAATCCCCAGGTACGTCTCTCGACTGACAAGGGATCGCCCCTCTTCGTCGCGAGCCACCCCTTCCTGCGTCTCGATCTCGGTGGCATCCGCAAAGCCCAGATTGCTGAAAGCTTCGTCTGTCGAACCTTCCGACATGATCAGCACATTGCCCGGCTGACCGCTGGATTCGGTCATGGAATACATTCCATTCACGAAGGCCAGCAGCACAATCTGGATCCCGATCACCAGCGTGAACGCCCCGACCATGAACAGGGTCGTCAGCCAGCGTGTTTTGAGGTTCATCAGGTTGTAACTGAGTGGGACCTTGCCAATCACGAGCAGAAGCAGCAGAAGGATTCCGGCTCCGGCGAAGATGCCCTTCATGACCGGCGACGAGTTGCCAAAGACCTGCCAGGGTGCGGCGGCAAACAAATAAGCTGCAAACATCAAAAAACCTCGGAGATTGAGGAATAATTCAAAGGCTTATGCGGGTGACAGTGTCGAAGCGAACCGGGTCGCTCAGGCAACTTTCGAGAAAACGTCCGAGACACGCACACCGCGGGCAGTGATCGCGGGGACGAAACTTCCCGCGAAGGCGGTCGCGGCACCCATCCCGGCCCCCCACCACAAGCAGTCGATCGGAACGGCAAAGCTGGGGAAGAATGCAATCGGGAACGGAAGACCACCCCAGATACCGTTAATCACGCCATAGGCGAGTCCGGCACTGAGCAGTCCGGATAACGTTCCGATCAACAGCGCCTCGCCAAGAACCAGTGTCAGGATCTGCCAGGGGAGAAACCCCAGCACTTTCAGCACCGCAAACTCAGTCCGGCGTTCACGCACACTGATACTGATCGCGTTCGAAATCACCAGTGCCAGCACCATCATGCAGGCGGGAGCCAGCAACCAGCGAACACCCCAGATGATGTCCCGATAGGCGTCCAGAAACGAGGAAATCCCCGTCGACGAGGTCTCACATTTGACAGGCGGATTCGTGTACGAAGGGGCGGTCAGAATCTGCTCGGTCAGCTTGTTGAACGAAACTCGATCGGGAACACGCAGCCAGACGAGGCTGAGCGTTTTATCTGCCAGCGGATGAGGCTTATTCCCATTCGTCAACTTGTAGGCATCCATCTGCGCCTCGAAATATTCACGATTGATGATGGCGCTGTCCGTGTACTGTGTCGCTTCCTTGGGAAATGTCCCGACGATTTCCATTTCCAGATTAATGTCGCGGTAGTTGCGGCTGTATCCGGTGATTCGATCGCCAATCCGCTTTTTCATTTTCTCAAGTCGTCCCGGACCGATGATCACACCATTGCGAATCTCGTTCATTCTCTTGATCCCTGCGATCAGAGGGGCGGCCTGCTCGTCAGTCAAAACATCGATGCCGTCCAGCATCGTACGAGCTTTTTCGGGTTCCATGATGAACGCGAAGAAGAGGTTCTCGTAGCCCCGTTTCGCGGGATTGGATTCCGTTGAGCCGACGAAAAAGCCCCAGCTCATGGAATCCTGCGGCCGGACTGCATTCGGATCGTTGGGATCTGCGGCCCCTTCAGACAATCCCGCCGCGTAGGAATAAGGAAGCAGGCTGGGTGCCTGCCATTTCTCCGTGACGATCGCCTTGATATTGGCACTCTTTTCCTTCGTGACATAGTCGAGCGTCGTGAGAACGGTGAAGACCAGTGTGACGACAAGCACCAGCATCATCGTTCCGAGCGACGTCAGAATCGTACGCACGGGATTGCGAGCGATATTCTCAAGCACGAGTACTAAAAATTTCATGGCGGGGTCCCACGATTATTACAGCGAATCTTGCGATTAGCCGATCATTCGAATGGAGAGAGACAGTCGACTCGGGGCGATGGGGCTAGCGAATCCGGCCCTTACGTCGACGAAAAAGAGTCAGCACCGCAGATCAGACCTGACCGACTTCCTGCACGGTCTGCGAAGCAAGTCGACCTTTCTCCAGATGAACCAGGCGATCGGCCCGATCCGCCGCGCGGGGGTCGTGGGTCACCATGACGATGGTCTTATTGAGCGACTCTTTGAGCTCAACAAGCAGGTTCAGAATTTCGTCCGCCGACTTCGCGTCAAGGTCCCCGGTCGGTTCGTCCGCGACGATCAGGGCGGGATCGGTCACAATCGCACGTGCGATCCCGACGCGCTGCTGTTGTCCCCCGGACAACTGCCCCGGACGATGCCACATGCGGTCTTTCAACCCGACAATTTCCAAGGCCGTCGTCACCTGCTGCTTTCGTTGTGCTGCCGACAGGGGTAGCAGTAGCAGGGGAAGCTCGACATTTCGAAACGCCGACAGAACCGGCAACAGGTGGTAAAACTGGAAGATGAATCCGAGACTTCGGGTTCGCCAGCCGGCAAGTTGCCCTTCCGACATTCGCGAAATCTCTTCTCCCTGCACGCGAATGCTGCCTGACGTCGGTCGATCCAGACCGGCAATCAGGTTGAGCAGCGTTGTCTTGCCAGAACCCGACGGCCCCATCAGTGAAACGAACTCTCCTTGCTGAACGACCAGATTGAGGCCATTCAGAACGTCCAGTAGTTCGCTTCCTCGCCGAAATGACTTATGAACATCCTGGACTTCGACGCACGGATCAGACGACGACATGAGCAATTCCTTGCTGGCGACAGAAACCCGATCCCCGCTGAATGCATTCGCAGAATCCATTCCTCACGGGGTACGTCAGGTTTTGGTGAGTTCTCTCGTTGTGAACAAAATGGTCTGAAAGGCAGTTAGAGAGTGAACCGTCGGGGACATCGAGCCCGTATCGGGATTGTCTGCTACGTCTCTGGTGGCCCCTCAGCCAGGCCGGGATCGACATCCCCCGTCTCGGGAGCCGGGTCAGAGGACGCAGCCGGTTCCTCTTCTTCAACCAGATCGGCGTAGAATTTCACGAGGGCTCCCATCTCGGGCCTCAGGTACTGCCCTTCCTCTTCAGGAGGAACTTTCAACCGGACACGGACCGGGACAGCTCCCTTGGCACGGTCGGCAATGGGCATCAGCCGTGAGACGACACCGTCATAATACCGGTCCATGAAGGCTTCCGGCTGAACGCGACACCGCTGGCCTTTTCTCACTTTGGAAATTTCCCGCTCCTGCACAGAGAGTTCGACCTCCAGTTTAGAGAGATCCGCCATGTCACACAGACTGAAGGAACCATTGAAGGCAACCGGATTCACCAGGTTTCCCAGTTCCGCATTCTTTTTCAAAACGGTGCCGGAAATCGGAGCCACGATGATGCAATTATCCAGTCGCCACTTGGCGCGTCGCACTTCGGCTTCCGCCTGCCTGACCTGAGCCTCCGCAGCACGTTTTCGTTCCGGACGCGGTCCGTCGATCATGAGCTGTGCGGTCGCGGCCAACTTGTCGACCCGTTTTCTGAGCATCTGATACTGGGACTGAGCCGTTTCAAAGTCTTGTCGATTGCCGAAGCCATTCGTCAGCAGGTCCTTCGCCCGTTTGTAGTCTCGTTCGGCCTGCTCCAGATTGGTTTGTGACTCGGCGAGGTCCGCCTGCACTTGCTTGATCTCGTCGGGACGCGATCCCTCACGCAATTCGGCAAGGTTCTCGCGTGCTGCTTCGAGTTGCCCCGAGACTCGTTCGAATTCGGCGAGATACTCCGTGTTGTCGAGTACGGCCAGAACGAAGCCTTTTTCGATCCTCTGCCCCGCCTCAAAATTCAACTCGATCACCCGTCCGCTCACTTGCGGACTGACCAGAATCTGTTGTTCCGGGATGATGTAGCCCTTGGATTCCACCACAGGTCCGGAAGCGGGAGGTCCAGGTGGCTTCGGCGCGGTCGGCTGCGCCGCGGGGGCTGTCGTCGAGGTTTGAACGCCGGCCTGAGCGACGGATCCTTCCTGTTTCACGAGAGGGCTTCCTGCGAACAGCAAATAGGCAGTCGCACAGGTCATCCCCAGCAAGAGCACCCAGGGGAGCTTTGAGCCGGCCCCAGACGACTGATTCGGTGGGGGTAACCTGAGCGATTGAACGCGATCTTTGAGAGAAGCGTTCGCGGCAGAGGTTTCGGACATAGACACAGAATTTCCTGTGAGGTGAACTCGAATTTTGATGAGGTGGCTCGTTCGAACGATCAAATTCCTGAAATCCACACGTCGAAGCCCGTCAGTGTGAGTCTCAATTCCAGAATTCAGATCCATTCCAAACCGTTACATCATTGCATTTGGCTCTCAAAAAATCCATTCGCGAAGTACGTAGAACGCGCGATTGCAGACCCAGGCGACTCACGTATATAGGACAACGTGGCATTATTCGAGGCGCAGTCAATACCACGTGTCGGCACGAACATATCAGAGAGGAATTCCAGATGTTCAACCTTCGCTGCGACCCCATGGAGCATCAATCACATTATCCATAAACGACCTCCAGGGGGGATCTGTTTCGCAGGGCTTGAAACCTGGATCTCGCTCATCATTCGTTCACATTATAAGACAGTCACATTCCAGAGGTACGCCTGCTAGTTCAGGATTTTGATTTGAGAAGGTGTTTCGGAAGAGCGATAGACTCGATGTGTTGCCTTCTGGAAATCTTCGGGCTTGGCCGTATAGATGTCGACGAACTTCTGAGGATTTCTGTCAATCAGCGGGAACCAAGTGCTTTGAACCTGTACCATCAG
>NZ_DASWWZ010000320.1:0-4689 GCF_036405755.1 Schlesneria sp. | reverse complement strand
GCCGGGCAGGGCACGTCCTGAGTTATGAATCAGCCGTTCGGGTAAGACCACTGCGGGCGGTAGATTGTTGTTTCGGCTCTGCGTGGCCGCTCCGACCACGGAAGCGATCGAAGGCCAGTCGGATGACTGGGGCTTCGATGGATCGTACCCCAGTGGCATGGGTGTTCGTCCCGTGAGGATGGACGTGTGCCCTTGCGAGTGTTCGTTATGGGGCGTGGTTAGCGATCGGATTTGACTCCAGAGATGACTGCATCCGGCGAGCATCGGCAAATGTTCGCAAATCTGAATGCCCGGTGTACGGCAGTGAATGGGCGAGAATTCACCGCGAATGTCGGCGGGGGCGGCTGGCTTGGGATCAAAGCTGTCGTGCTGTGACAACCCGCCCGACAGAAATACGAAAATGACAGACTTGGCCTTTCCACCCGGTAGCGGCATCGTGGTGAGGTCTCGGGACACGATCTCGCCACCACGCAGTGCCGAAACGTGGTTCATTCCAAGGCCGAGTAATCCGATCGAGCCAGCCTGAAGAAGTGACCGTCGACCTCGATCCAGGGGAGTAACGTGACTGGGTATCATGCCGAGAATCTCTCACAAATGGACTCCCCGCCAGACAGCGAGATGGCTGACGGACGGTGAGATGTTCATCGCAGTTCTACGTCGCAGACCATTGGCGCCCTGTCGGTCTGCCGTTTCCGTTTGCACATCCGGCTCTGTAAGCATCATCAACGGGTCAGGATGACCGTGACGGACCCCGCGTTGATGATACCAGTGCGCACCGACAGGTCGCGATATCATAACAAACTTTGCCGATGCGTGTCACTGCGGTGTTTCGTTTTACCGAAGCCGTTGAGTTTTCGATCAGTGAATCGACGCTTCAATCGGAACCACGCGGTACATGGTGCGAAGAACCCGAAATCCAAGGCTTTGGTAAAGTCCTACGGCAACGACGTTATTGGCCGTCACTTCGAGAACGACGCGTTTCATACCCGCTTCGGCAAAGCCACTGAGAGCTTTCAGGACGAGGGCACGTCCGAGGCCAAAGCCCCGATGTTCGGGGACCACACCAATGTTCTGGATGGATCCGGAGTGGTCGGTCAGTCCGATCCCCTGAATTGTTCCACAGTCCTGGGGAAGATGGTCGCCGTCTGACCACTCGACGAGCCAGGTGGCCCGCGGAAGGAATGTTTCCTGGCTGGCAATGTCCGACATCAGTCTGAGGCAGCCGTAATATTCGCCCAAGCAGGCAAAGACCTCAGAATCCACTTCATCGCGAAAGCTGCGAAACTTGGTGAGAGCGTGTCGCTCGACATCCGCTTGGCGCCATTCTCGCCAGTGATACCCGACTGGTAACTTCGCAGGCGGAAGTGAAGTCTGCTCGAAGTTGATTTCCATCCGGTAGCGTTTGAAAAACTGCTGGTCCGCCATAAGACTTCATCACTGGAATGAGGTTTCCGACAACGCTTCCCATCCTCGGCTCAGCCAACGCGCCACGTCATGCCACTTCCTTATACCGAGAATCCCAGTCAAAGCGAATTGCTGCTCACACTCGAATAAGAATCCGTCAGGGACCTGCTTAAGGCAAGGGGGACACCCTGTCGAGATTGCGGGTTGCCGCTCATTTTTGCGAACCACATGACTCCGACTAAGTGCCGGGAGAAATTTGGGGGGCAACGGAGAACTAGGGATTAAAAGAACCTGATCAACAGTGTTTTGTCCGAGCTACGTCGGACTGGAGGGATGACGTTTACTGAATCCTGATCTTGTCCGATTTTCCAATCCCGGTTATTCCACGCGATCAGTTTCGGCGGATTCTGCCGGAACCAGAATGCGACTTTGAGTCGGGGAAGTGGAATTCAGGATTTGTCGTGCGGCATCGTGACCCGTTCGGTCTGTCGCTGCTGTTCCTGCTTCTGACAACTTCGACCCCTTCAATGACAGGGGCGGATGATGTGGGATTCTGAAACGCTTCGGAAACCGCTGCTGCGGCGACGGGAGGGGATGCCACGTTCCTGGCTGGTCTGCGCTCTGTCCTGTCTGGTCCTGGTGTCAGCGGCTTTGGGGGACGAGTCAGCTCCCGCGTCCCAAGCGAGCGGGAAACGGAGTGTTCCCTTGCCCCCGCGGCGAGTGGCCAACGAACCGGCAGAAACGCTGCGAGGCAAAACCGCCCCGTCACCGAACCACCTGTGGAGTACCCTGGTTTCACTGACGCTGGTGGTTGGTGCGATTGTTGTCGTCGGGCGAGGGCTGAAGCGGTACGGGCTGCGCACGACCCAGTCGCTGCCCGTTGAGGCTTTTGAGGTGATGGGTCGTCGAATGCTGGAACCTCGCGTCGCCGTGCACATGGTGCGCTGCGGATCACGCATTCTGCTGCTCGGAGTGGGACCGGAGGGCGCTCGCACTCTTTCCGAAATCAACGACCCGGATGAGGTCCGGAAATTAACGGAAAGCTGTCTGGGAAAACCGCCCGAAGACACCTCTTTCGACTCAGAGAAGGCTTCTCTGAAGGGATTCTCAGCCCGTTCGAGCACCATCGCGAAACGGGCAATGCTGCTGGTCGCGGCGCTGGGGTTATTCGTGTGTTCTCGCGCGGAAGCGCAGTCACCTCGCCCCTCGGGACCGAACAGACGAGCTCAAGCGCAAGCACCCGCACGGCTGGCGGTCAAAGATGTCGACCGTCCCGTGGAGGTCGTGAAAAGCGAGTCCGTGACTCCCTTTCAACTCGACCCTCAGCAGTGGGTCTCCCCTCAGCAGATAGGGCTCTCGCTTAAGATGCTCGCGCTGATGACGGTCTTCAGCCTTGCCCCTTCGATCCTCATGATGACAACCTGCTACGTCCGATTTACCGTGTCGCTCGGACTCTTGCGGCAAGCATTGGGGACACAGCAGGGGCCCCCCAACCAGGTTCTCGCTGCGATCTGTCTGTTCCTGACATTTCTCGTAATGTCGCCGGTCTGGCAGAAGTGTTACGAGGAAGGGATTCGACCGTATACCAACCCAGCTACTGGCGAGACTTCGATTGATGAAACGACGGCGCTGACACGCACAATCGCTCCTGTGCGGGCCTTCATGAGCCAGCAGATCGAAAGGGCGAACAATGGGGACTCGGTCTGGATGCTACTGGATTACCAGCGGTCCGCTACGGATGACGGTCAGTCATGGGAAGAACCCCAAAGCTACGATGACGTTCCCTTTTCGGTGCTGGCACCCGCGTATCTCCTGAGTGAATTAAAGGTGGGATTTCTCATTGGGTTTCAGTTGTTCTTGCCGTTTCTCGTCATCGATCTGGTGGTCGCAATGGTGCTGACAAGCCTGGGACTCACCATGATGCCTCCTTCGATGGTGTCGTTACCCTTCAAACTGTTGTTGTTCGTGATGATTGACGGATGGTTCCTGACCGTAGGGATGCTGCTCGAAAGCGTGGGGGCAGCGTAATCCATGGAGACCGAATCGGCAGTCGGCCTGTGTCAGTCAATGCTGCTTGAAGTGCTGTTGCTGGCGGGGCCGGTATTACTGGCGGCCCTGGGGATTGCGCTGGTGATCGGCATGATGCAGTCGATGACGCAGCTCCATGATCACTCGCTGACGTTTGTCCCCAAAGTGACAGTGATCTCTCTGGCGATTCTTTACCTGCTCCCGTGGGGTCTCAGCCGGCTTGCTGAGTACGCGACGGATCTCATTCGTTCCATCCCTCAGCACTTATGAACTCCATTCTTACTCAACTGACCGACGACCCCTGGGGGCGACTGGTTTTCGAGTACCTGGTGACAGGTGGTCTCGAGAACGGACTCGTCAGCCTGCTGGTTCTGGTCCGTCTGTCCGGGGTCTTTGTGATCTCGCCCTGGTTGATGTCAGTGAAGTTTCCACTTCCCGTCCGTCTCGGTCTGGTCATGATTCTGACGTGTGTCATCGCGCCTCTTGCGTGGTCGAGACACGGTGCCCCAGAGGTCGGCAGAGCTTTGCTTTCCTCGCTGATCGTTCAAAATCAAGACGGCGCCATGCGGGATACGCGACTTTTCGATCTGTCTTCCAGACAGAGCCCCGTGGGAACTGCTGACTCGTCCGAGGCGAAAACTGGTGGCACCGATTGGGGGGTGATCCTGTTCAGTGAAATTGCAGTGGGGACATTGCTCGGCACGGGAATCCTGATCATTTTTCTGGGACTGAAGCTCGGTGGGGAATGGCTGGACCGCTACAGCGGACTTGGGCTCGCACGCACGTTCAATCCAGAAATTTCTGGCGACGATTCCGCCTGTGGCCAGATCAGCATGCTGATGGGAATCGTGGCATTCGTCCTGCTCGAGCCACTCAACGGGCAGGCACTCGCGCTGAAGTCTTTGATTGATTCGTTCGCAAGTCTCCCGCCGGGTGCCCCCTTCTGGACGGAGCAGCCTGTCGAAACGATCATCGAACTGATTCAACAATCCTTGGTGCTGGGGATCCGGATTGGCATTCCACTCGCCGCGACAATGCTGCTGGTCGATTTGACGCTGGCCCTTTGCAGCCGCAATTCGCAGTTACCCCTGAGTGGTTCACTTTACCTGATTCGGGGAACACTGGGGCTGGTCATGCTGGCCTTGACCCTGACAGCCATTCCGGAAGTCATCGTCGCTGCGACGACCTCGTTGTTGTAATTTCTGATCGCAGTCTGGAATCGGAACGGGGTTACTTTCTGATTTCTCTCACGGCAGG
>NZ_DASWWZ010000319.1:0-7256 GCF_036405755.1 Schlesneria sp. | reverse complement strand
GGGCGAGGTGGCCACCGGACCCGGTTATTTTTCCGCATGTGAGACGTGTCTGATTCATTCGTCGCGGTGGGGTTTCATGGGGAACTCCAGTCATGTTGCAAAGTCAAGCTATTCAGCGGTTCGACCTGTCTCTCCGTCGTTCCGATTTCGATCTCATCGCGAACAGGGAAGGGTTTATTGGGCTGAAGGTAATGCCTCCTGCCGGAGTTGCGGTACCAGCGGCAGAATTCTCGCGAGAGACAATTAAAACGAGGCTGGCGCCACCGAGGACGCTGGTTCGTGCACCGCGCGCCGGGTATGCCAAGGATGAATTCGGCTGGGGAAAAGACTCCTTCGCCACACAGGAACACGGTCTGGAGTCCGATGTCGACGATGCAGAAATCGAACTGTTCGGGGATTTTCTCCGGGCAGAACAGATTGCGGCGGACCGCGTAGTTGACCAGCTCCTCCAGGAGCATGAGCGGGACGTCGCTGCGATGGTCTTTAATACCGGGTCCTACACTGGCAACCAGACGATCGCACTGAGTGGAACGGAAACATTCCAGGCAACGGCCACGAGCACCCCTGTCGCGACGATTTTGAAAGCGAAACGTCGTTTCCGTCGATTCGGGCTGCGGGCGAACTGCCTGATCATTCCAGAGCTCGGACTGGATTACATGATGCAGTCCCAGAGCATCATCGACCGGATCAAGTTTTCCGGCGTGGACGATCCTAAGGACGTCACAATGTCGATGCTCAAAGCGCTGCTGAAGCTGGATCACATCCTCGTAGCCGACGGCTATAAGAACCTAACGCCAGACGGAACCGGAGCGGCAACGATTGGCCGATTCTGGGATCCGACGATGGCCATGGTCTGCCGAATTGCAGATGGACGAACGGAACTGACCAATTCAGGCCCCTGTATTGGCCGAACGGTCATGTTCACCAAGCAGAACGCGCAGATCCCCGGTATCGGTGCCAGTTCCGCCGAAGGGGCCATCATCATGGAAGAATACCGCGAAGAAAGCCGTCGCGGCGGCGTGATTCGTGGCCGGTGGAACTACCAGCTGAAAGATTTCAGCGACCCGATGGGGGACAACACCTTCTTCCGGGCGGGCGTTCTGCTGACCAACGTGACGGATGGAACCGACATCTAAGGTCGGCATTTGACGGGGGCGGATTGTTCGCTCCTCTGTTTTGAACTCTCTCAGAAGGGGACATCGTGGAAGAACACGCAATGGCCGCTGCGGAAGCGACAGAACGGGAATCGCGGGAACCAGGCCGGTTCGAACTCGTCGCGAATGGGGATCTGCCCATCGGTGACGAGATTGTTCCGGCGGGAACCGTGCTGGCCCGTCTCGAGCTTCCGCCTGGGGCAAAGTACGGGGTGAGGTTCGTGACGCGATGCGTCGAGGATCTGAAGATTCTCGCTCGCGAACCGGAGTAACCCCGCATTATGTCGAGTGTCGCGGTTGAGGGGTGGGAAAACCTCTGGGGCGTTCATGGCATCGAAGCCACACGGCGCCGTCCCGATGGGACGGAAGAGTGTGGCGTTCGATGTTTGTTCGTGGAAGACCGCGTTGACCGGGATTTCGAGCGTTCAGCAGAGCGAACCCAGCGAACGGGCATGGTGACGGTTCTGGTTGAAGAAGTTGAGTACGAACCGGGTGAGCAGTGGATCATCAACGACGAAGTCTGGCAGGTGCAGCGGCTGCCGAATCTGGATTCAGGCCTGCGGATGATTTACCTGCGACGGGATGACAAGGTCCGCACGGTCAGCAGTCGGGAGCAGATCATATGATTCCCGCAATCGGTGACAGGTCGTTACGGCTGCAGCATCTGGTGAAGACCGTTGCGACATCCGTCACGTTCCAGCGGCTGGTAGGTGCCGAGTCGGCCGATGAAGCCACCGGGCACATCTATGAAGACCTGGCACTGGATGACGATTCCGAACCGTTGCCCCGGGCGATTGTCCGTCACCAGGGGCCGCAGACCGCCGACCGCACGGGGACAACGTCGTTCCTCGGCCGGGGCGAAATGACGGTCTTCATCCAATACGACGACTTCACGGACGAGCAACTGAATGGTTGGTACGGACTGAGCGGCGAGCGGACCGATCGAGATCGGCGTCGGCACATGAACAATCTTTACGGTCAGATCTCGGCCGAGCTACGGGACGTCGCGACAACGGCTGGATGCCTGGAGTTCCAGCGGCTGGAAGAATTCAGTTGCGGCGAAGTCGATCCAGTCACTGAGAACGGCCGGAAGCTGATCGAACTGACCTGGGTGATTCATCGGGAGGGTTTGCCATGACCGCGACGTTTAAGGTCGGGGCAAATGTGCAATTGGTGTTGTTCTCGATGCGGGCCCATAACCGCATTATGAACGACAATCACCGTGAGACGATGCACCAGATCCGCACGTTCTACCTGCCCTTCCACTTCATGACAGCAGCCTACAGCCGTTATCCGGGCGTGTTCGCCAAACGGTCAGTCAGGTGGCAGAAATACAAGGCGCGAACAGTCCATCACCAGCGGCCGAACGAATTCACGGGGGAATTGCGGCGGGCTGTGCTGACCGAGTCTGTGATCCGGGCGACCGCGACCCGTGGAACCCTGACCGCCAAATCACCACAGACGTCGGTCGTGAAGCGGGGGCCACTGGCAGGGAAGCGGATTCGCAGGCCTTTGACCGAGCAGCGACGGGCGGAGCTGGAACACGTGAGTGATCTGGAAATCGCGGAGCAGTCTCAGCGAATGCAGGATTTCTACGTGGCGGCGATTTATGACCCGGCCAACCAGGACCGGGTTCTCAAACAGTTTCGATGAAGGAATGAGCGATGCCAGACGTCGTCTATGATGCAATTCTCGGATCAGGGGTGAACCTGCGGCAGGTGACAAACTCCAGCTTCGACCCCAAGGTTGAGTCTCTGGCGGGGCGAATGTCGGGGGCTGCGGTGATCTCAGATCAGTTCATCGTGTCTTCGCAGCCAGAGGCGAGCTTGTCCACAGTCGATATTGGTGGATTCCTGACCGCATTCGGTGTGGTGGGGGCCGTGGTCAACAACGGTGCCAATGTCACGATTCCGTTCCAGAAGCGAGCGCGTGCGGGGACATTTGTGGGCGCCGGGGCGAATATGGTCGTCAAGGGAATCACGGATTGTCCCGTCGTACTCAACCCGCAAACGATCACCGCACCCCGGCAGGGAGCGCCGACAGCACAGGGGCAAGTTCTGTTTCTGTCATCCGACGGCATGGTTACTCCCTACTCGGAAACGGTGAATCAGACGCTGGCAGGTCAGTTGTTTTCCGCCATGTATGGCCTGGGTCCGGTCTATATCAACGGTGACCTGGTCCCGCGACAGGTCGGTTTCTCGGTGACATTCGGGCTTGGGTGGTCGGAACCGCAAAACTACGAAGGGTCTGTCTTCGCGAGTGATATTTTCCTCGAGACGATCGACCCCGTGATTGAAGTGCAGGTCGAGGACTTTGACCTGCTCGCATCGATCCTTGGCGGAGCATCGATCACGAATGTGACGGCGTATCTGCGGAAACGGGCCAGCGGTGGGACCTACGTCGCCGATGCGACTGCGCAGCACATCAAATTCACGTTCGCGGGTGGTCTGATCAAGCCACAAGCGATGTCCGCACAGGAAACGAAACACGGCAATGCGGGGCTGCGGCTTGAAGGCCGCACTCTGGTTGCCAGCACAGCGTCAGCCGTCACGGCGCCATAACTCCTTTTTGGATTGAAAGCGGAGCGAATGCACTTTCAGATCATGTTTCCAGGCAAGATGACGAATGCGGCCGCGTGCCTACGTTCGGTGGGGCTGGCGGATTTCGTTGACGGGGTGAACGAATGCGCTGTGACGATGCGTGATGGAGTTCCGGACGGCCTGCTGCTGAACTGGTCGGGGGAGATCGGCTACTTCCCGGATCGGCAGCGGTGGATCGAAGGGCCCGGATATCAGATCGGCTTCTGGACCGATTCGCCCTGCGCTCCGGCGGATCTGGCTCGGCCATCGTTGTTCCCGGGATACGAAATCGAATTGGGCGACGGGCACAAGTGGCGAGTTCCCTGCGCCGCAGACCTGCCGACGACCTTGCGAATGGTGGATAGCCAGTGGCGCAAGGTTCGGAAACCCAAGTTTAACGAGTTCTGGCAGCAGTCAGAGCCCTGGTTTCGGCGTCTGCTGGTGATGGACCTTGATGAAAACAAGATGGCGAGCGATGCCGGCCGGACTGCCGAACAGATGTTGACGGAATGGGCTGAGTACTGCGTCGTCTCGCTGCGACAGAACTATCGACTGACGTCAGAGATCGCTTCCGAGTTGGGGATACTGGATTCGGATTCGCTGCTGAGCATCACGATGGCCTCCGTCGACGGAATGAACATCAAGGCGGTAATCGCTGAGCTCGCGGAGCTGCGGGAGAAAGAAAGCGCTGGTGTTAAAAAAAAGGAAGCCGTTGCAGGCATCCCAGACTGATTAAAACGCGGGCGTGGCGGGCGGGGTTGTTACCGAACCATGCACCGACATGGTTCGATCTGTTTTCGTTTGAGCTGTGAAAGGAAAGTCCATGAATGAAGAACGTGAGAGTGCAGCGGAAGTCGGAGAGTCGCCCGAGAAAACCTTGCCGACGACGATCCTCGTTGCGGATGGTCCGATCGATCCCCAGTTGGCAAAGGATATTCGCCAGTACCTGATCAACGAGGCCGTTTCGCGAATCCCCTGCGAACAGGCGTTTAGCAGAATGAAACTGGGCGGGCGCATGACTGCGGCGTTCGAACGAGCGTTTCGCTCGGTCGTTCAGGACCTGACGTCAAACTAATGGGCGGACGTGGTCGATGACCAACACAATCGGAATCACCTGGACCAGCGATTCGCGTCAGATTTTCGAGGACTATCAGAAGCGACAGATCGCATCTGATCGACAACTGCAAAGACTGCAGGCGGAAATCGACAAGATGAAGCAGGTCGGCGTAGCGGGCAAACAGTCCGCCGCCGATGTCCAGAGTGGTTACAAATCGATTTCCGAAGCAATTCAGAAAGTCGGGAAAGGGATCGACCCCGGCAAGGTGGCTGCGGCACGGCTGGCAGAGCAGAAAGCTGCTGCATTGGCCGAAATGGCAGCCAAAAAGAAAGCCGACGCCGAGCAGGCGATGCAGGATGAGCAGGAGCGGCAACGTCAGGTTGCCTATCGTCATTCGCTGTATGCTCAGCGGGAGAGAGCACGGAAGCAAAAATCCGAGCAGGACGCGAAAGACGCTGCCGACGCCAAGAAGAAAGCGGAGGCGGATCAGGCGTTGCGAGATAAAGAGATCGCAGCGATGCGGCGATTCGGTCTTACAAAGAAGGAGGCAGCAAAGGAAGATTATCGCCGAGGGACCAATGAACTGAAGAAGGCCCATGCTGCTGGGGAGTTGACCGACACGGAATACCTGGCAGGGGTTGCGGCGCACAAACGTGCCTATATGGAACAGATTGGTTTAGTCGCCAAACGTCGAGCTGCGGAACGGGCTGCCGCACTCGAGAAAAAGCAGAACGACCGCGAAGGAGCTGCTTTGGTCCGTTCCCTCGGCTCGGAACAGGACAATCTTTTTGCGAAGGTTCGGCGGTACCAGGAACTGCTCAAGGCAGGCTCGATTGACCAGAAGGAGTATGTCAAAGCAGTTTCGAGGGCGTACGCAGAACAAAGAAAGATGACCGAGGAGACCAAAAGTTCCGGGGACGCATTAACGCGACTCGGAACACGATTGGCGGGCATCGCGACGGCCTACGTTTCAGTTACCAGGGCGGTGCAATTCCTGACAACTGCGAATCGCGAGGCACAGCAGGCAGCAGAAGATGCCGCTTCGAAGCAGGAAGATCTGTTGAAGCGGTTTCAAGTCCAGGCCGGATTGAATCAGATTCAAGGTCGTCAGGCGAAGGTTTCCATTTACAAGGCGGCGATTGATACGGCCACGACCAGCGAAGACGCGTTTAACACGGCCGCGGAAATGGTTTCGACCGGGTTCAGTGCAGATCAGGCGCAGGGTCCCGCATTGACCCCGTTTCTGAAATTGATGAAGGCTCAGGCCCTCACCCCAGACAAAGCAACGTCGTCAAAGGAGATGGCGGCCGCGTTCTCGATGTTTCTGACCGCCAATAAAAAAGACCTGAACGCGCAGAACGTCGAAGAACTAGCCACGCAGATCCAGGGGCTGAAGGAAACCCCGCTGAAGATTCCCGACTTGCAGCAACTGGCGAAACACTCGGGCACGCTGCGGGAGTTGGGCGGGATGTCGGCCGAGGATCAACTGGCGAACTTTGCCATGTTGCGCAAAACGCAGATTGCGGAAGAAGCGGGGACGCACATGCGGGAAATTGTGCGTCAGCTGGCGACGTCGAAATCCTCTCCAAAGGTGGTTGAGCAACTCAACCGGATGGGCTTACAGCCGGAGGATGTTGACTTTAAGGGTGAGGACTTCCGGACGGTCATGGGACGATTGAAGAAGGGGATCGAGTCCCTTCCACAAGAAGACCGCGCGAGCGCCCTGGATATCGTGGTTGAGGGGCGAAACATTTCTTCGACGATTACCGAGATGGAAGGGCTTGATGAAGTTGATGATCTGAAAAAGAAGATGAACGACAAAGCGGGATTCGCCGCAGACGTCGCGACGACCACCACAGGAAAGAATGCCACGAGCATTCGCCAGAAAACGGCGATGGAAATGGTCAAAGCCGCAAAGGACATGAATTCAAAAACGATGCGTGAGGCCTACGAACTGAAGCTTGAGACGAGCGGGCTTACTCCGCTGGGTGTTTCGACTGGCATGGCCGCGTACGACGCGGGGAATTCTCTCATGGGGCATGAGGCCTTCATGATGATGTTCGGGAGTAACGAACAACGGACGCAGGTCGGTATCGACGCGATGGACCGCGAGCGGAATCTGCAGGACGCGAAAACCGTGATTGAAGACCGGAAGGCACAGAGGAAGGCTGAGAAGGCTCCTCCGGTTCCTGCCCCGCCACCCGTCAATGTGAATGTCAATATCCAGATGCCGGGGAATGGTGAAAAGCCTCCTCTCGTTCCGGCAGCCGGGTTGGGATTGGGGGGAGGTCGCTAATGCCAACACCGTGTCTCTACCATGCGGGGGCCTCGCTCCTGGGAATGATTCAGGATATCGAGTGGGGGGAATGGCTCGTTGCCGTGCAACGTGCGTCGGCGTTTGGCGTTGACGGTACCAGCGTGATTCACGGCGGTCTTGTGATTCGCGAATTTACAGTCCCGATGATC
>NZ_DASWWZ010000318.1:0-20219 GCF_036405755.1 Schlesneria sp. | reverse complement strand
ACGGTGCTGGCCAGCGGCGCGCTGCAGCACGATCGCCAGTTCGCCCTCGTCGACTCATCTGACCGGTTCATGACGGCGAAACGAACGCCACTCATGCACCGACTGCGACTGCAGGTTGACCCGCTGAAGCGGACGTTCGACGTCTCTCAACGCGATGGGAGTTTTCCACTTTCCGGTGAACTGGATCAGCAGGGTGAGCAACTGTCGGACTGGTTAACCGAGTACTTCTCACAGGACATCTCGATTGTCGAGAACGACACCACCGGCTTTCCCGACGACACCGACTCCAATGGACCAACCATTGTGAGTACGGCGACATTAAATGTCGTGTCCGAGTGGTTTGGCGGACTTCCATTGGACGAGGTCCGCAACCGGTTTCGAGCCAGTATTGAAATTGATGGTGTAGAACCGTTCTGGGAAGACAGGCTCGTCCTGCGCGAAGGCGAAGTCCAGCCATTTCTGATGGGTGACGTCCTGTTCGGCGGAACCAACCCCTGTCAGCGGTGCGTGGTCCCGACGCGCGATTCGCAGTCAGGAACCGTGACGCCTCCCGCATTTGCCGTCACATTCGGCAAGCAGCGCGAGGCGACACTTCCTGCCTGGGCCACGCGAGAGCGATACGATCATTTTTATCGGCTCGCGACCAACACCCGCTTGCTGAACCTGGGCTCAGGACGAATCCGCGTGGGTGATCCGGTCAGACTTGTAGACGCCTGACTCGGTTCGAACCGCGACGGACAGCAAATGGCCGAAAGATCCCCTGCCCGGTCGAACGGGATCTCTCGGCCATGATTTCAGACGAACAGCGCGCGTCAGCCTTTCCTGCTGACGAGTTGCCCTTCTTCGAGTTCATAATGGCGTGGAAAGCGATTGGCGAGTTCGAGGCTATGAGTCACACAGACCAGCAGCGTGTTCTGCTCGCGATTGAGATCCAGGAGGAGTGACCCGACGCTCGCCGCCGTCGTTCGGTCGAGGTTACCCGTTGGCTCATCGGCCAAAAGCAGAACGGGTTCATTGATGAGTGCTCTGCAGACCGCAACGCGCTGTCGTTCCCCTCCCGAGAGTTGTGCGGGACGATGCGTCAATCGGTCGGCCAGTCCCACACGATCGAGCAGTTTGCGGGCTCTCTCGGTAGCGGCATCGTCAGCCCCTTTGCCCGCGAGAGTTGGAATCAGCACATTTTCCAGAACGGAACACTGTGGAAGCAGGTGATGATCCTGAAAAATGAAGCCGACTTGCGAGTTCCGGAAGCGGGCCTGCTCCATTTCCAACAGATTCACCGCCTGTTGTCCGTTCAATTCCACGCGACCCGACGTCGGCGAATCGAGTGCGCCGAGAATATAGAGGAGCGTGCTTTTGCCAGAGCCAGAGGGCCCCGTAATTGCCAGCGCGTCCCCCCGTTCCATCTGGAGATTGACTCCGCGGAGAATCGACAGCGACCCCTCGGGAGTGGGATAGCTTTTCGTCAATTGTTCGACGATGAGAGTCGACGAGCTGGAAGTCATAGGGCTTCATTTCCTGGGTTATACGCGGGGGCAAAGTTCTGATTTCTCGGGAAGATCCGCCACGCGTTCCGGCGGACGCTCAGGAGCGGCAGATTCGGGATGCCGGATCGATGTCGGTACTTTCTGAACTCTGCCATGCACAGACTCTGAACTGTCAGACAACTCTTTTTCGCTCGGCCTCGACGAGGCTACGATCACTTTCGCGACGGGTGGAATCGAGTGCGAACATCTTCGGCACAAGTCCGCTGCATTTCCAGTGACTCACTTCCACCAGAAACAAATCCCGATCACAATAACATTCCCTTATCCATCCGTGGCTGACAACTGTAGGAATCAAGATGACAACTCATCGCGCTGACACGTCGACCAATCGTCGAAGTTTTCTCCGTCGCTCCCTGGCCGGCGCGGCGAGTCTTGCCGGCATCGGAGCACTCTCGAAGGGGAACTCGCTACGAGGAGCCGAACCGATACAGCGGAACGGCAAGTCGCACATGAAGCTGAGTCTCGCGGCCTACTCGTTCAGTAAGGTTCTTGTGAATCGAGGAACGCCTGAGCAACTGGCGGCGGCAAAATTCGATCTGGAACGATTCATCGATTACTGTGCCGATCATGACGTCGACGGAGCCGAGCTGACGGCGTACTTCTTTCCCAAAGTCATCACGCCAGATTACCTCAACAGTCTGAAACAGCGGACGTTCCGCCTGGGTCTGGATATTTCCGGGACGGCGATTGGAAATGATTTCTGTCTGCCTGACGGTGAGGCGCGCGAGCAGAATCTGCAAATGTGTCGGGAATGGATTGATCATTCGGCAGCACTGGGGGCCCCCGTCATCCGGATTTTTGCTGGGAATGTCCCCAAAGGGGAAACGGAAGAGGCTGCGCGGGAACGCTGCATCGACGGCATCAATCGCTCACTGGAATACGCAGCCACCAAAGGAGTCTGCCTGGCGCTGGAAAACCATGGGGGCATCACGGCGACCCCCGAGCAGATGCTGAAAATTATTCAGGGTGTAAAACCATCCCCCTGGTTCGGGGTCAACTTTGACAGCGGCAACTTTGCAACGAAAGACCCGTACGGCGACCTGGAAAAGATCGCTCCTTATGCCATCAATGCTCAGGTGAAAGTCGACGTCTTCCCCGACGGAAAGTCACAGCCGACTGACCTGGCCCGCGTGGTGAAAATTCTGAAAGCAGCGCACTACCGTGGTTTTCTTGTCCTCGAGTATGAATCGACAGAGGACCCGTTCGTCGCTGTCCCGAAACACTTAAAACAACTGCGGGAATTGATCTCGTAAACAGTAGTCAGGAGACATCCACGTTAGCGACAGCCCCGATTGCCAAAATGGGAAACTCTTCCTCAGGCACTTCGACGATCTGGCGAGGGACCGTCGGGTTCCTCGCCCTTACGAAGGTTCATCTATGTCCCGGTCAGCTCCAGTGCCCCACAGGTCACTTTCCTGGTTCATCTTGCTGGCGGGGTCGCTGGCGGTCTCGGCCCTGACCGTCGCCGCTGAGGAGCCGGGAGGCGCAGCAGTTCCCCCCAACCGATTGACATCGAACAGAGAGCTCGAGGACCGGCTGACACCTCTCCTCCAGAAACACAACGTTCCAGGAATCGTGGGGGGGGTGATCGAGAATGGTCAGCTAACCGCGGTGGCCAGTGTCGGACTCCGTAAAGCGGGATCGCCGGAACCGATCACGATCAATGACAAGCTGCATCTGGGCTCGAACACCAAGGCGATGACGGCAACCCTGCTGGCCCGACTCGTGGAAGAGAAACGGATGACCTGGGAATCGACCATCGGTGATATTTTTTCCGATCTGAAGCCAGCTCCCCATCCCGACTATCGCAACGTCACCGTGATTCAGCTTCTCAGTCATCGCGCAGGACTGCCAGCCAATACTGCCTGGTGGTCGCTCGGGAAAGGCTCACGGGTCCAGCAGCGTCAGCGTCTGCTGGAAACAATCCTCGTTGAACCCCCGCTGCATCCCCCCGACAGCAAATTCCTTTACTCCAATGTCGGCTACGTGATCGCTGGTCACATGGCAGAAAAAGTCACGGGAAAATCCTGGGAAGACCTGATGGTCGAATATCTCTTCAAGCCGCTGAAGATGCCGTCGGCCGGTTTCGGCATCCCGGGTTCCATCGGAAAGGTCGATCAACCGTGGGGGCATCAGATCACGGACGGAAAAGAGAAGGCGTTGCAAATTGACAATGCCCCGGCATTGGGGCCTGCCGGGACTGTTCATTGCTCGCTCCCTGACTGGTCGCATTTTGTGGGCATGCATCTGGAAGGTGCACGAGGTACCAGCCAATTTCTGACGCCCGGATCGTTTCAAGTTTTGCACACTCCGGTGAGCGGCGACGAGTTTGCATGTGGCTGGGTGGTGACCGATCGGAAATGGGCGAATGGAACGGTGCTCACTCACACGGGAAGCAACACCATCTGGTTCGCGATGGCGTGGATCGCTCCGGAACTGAACGCCGCCTTCCTGGCCGTGGTCAACCACGGAGATGAGTCCGGTCGCAGTGCGTGCGACGCCGCAGTCGTGGAACTAATCGGGTACCACAAAGATCAGGTCAATCGGCGCGTTCCAAGTGCGGACCAGTAGACTGTCGCCAGGATTTCTGCTGGCGACGACCAGGCCGCCAGAGTCAGGCTCTTACGCGAAAACACTCATCTTGACCGGATTTCGATCAAGTTTATACTCCGCGCATGCGTTACGCCCCGCTGACGATGTGCCTGGTGTTCCTGGCGGCTGCTTCCGTCACAGCGGCCCCGTGGAGTCGCCTGACAAGCAGTATTTCGCGGCGACTCGGACAGGATCGTTCGACCGCTTCCCGCTGGGTCGAAGAACGAGACCTCGACCCGTACCTCATTCGATCCGAATTTCCGCTCGGCGACGTGCAGGAACTGGTCGCGGATCTGGGAGATCTTCAGGCTGATCTGGAGTCGATACTGCGGCTCGAATGTGAGCCGCGTCCCATCCAGGTCTATTTGTTTTCCAGCAAACGCAGCTATGACCAGTATCTGCGAATTCGGGTCCCTGAAGGAGTCAACCGGCAGGCGCTTTACGTTCCTGGAACCGATGCGGGACGCGTTTACGCCTATCGTCAGAGTGAACTCGACATCGATGTCCGTCATGAGACGACCCACGCGTTGCTGCACAACGCCTTACCTTACGTGCCGATCTGGATTGACGAAGGGCTTGCGGAGTACTTCGAGGTTCCGGCCGCCTCACGCGTCAAAGGCCATCGGCACCGAAAAGAGCTGCGTGACGCAATCCGCTTCTCACGCTGGAAACCCAATATTGAAGGATTGGAAGCCAAGCGGAAGCTGATGGACATGAATGCCAATGACTATCGAGACTCGTGGGGCATCGTCCATTTCATGCTGCATGGTCCCGCCGAAGCCCGGGAAGCGCTTTACACGTATTTCGAAGAGATCCAGTCGGGAGCGGCACCGACACCGCTGAGCCAGCATCTCAAGCAGCGGATCCCGAATCTCAGTCAGGCAATCATCGACCACTTGAAGTGACCTTCCGGTCGAGAAGGGTCGAGTGGCCGCATCAGGTGACGGCAACGAAAAACGGTGATTCCCGTCATGTCACTGATGGAAACCAGCCGTCAGGAAGCCACGGGTCGCGGATTGCTGAGCCAATTCCCGCCGCCTGACACCTTCGCCGTACGGATGGCAGGCTGATTGTGGCCAGAAGACGCACAGTTCCGTCGTTTGGTTACGTGAACCACATCGGATCAACGTGCCATCGCAGCGCCCCGCCATGCCTGACAATCGGCCCCGCGAAATCAACGCGTGCGATGCTTCCCGGCAAGTACTGCACTCGGCCGCCGCCGAGCATCTCTGAAAGACAGCGACTCATATCAGGTTGATGGCCGATGCAGAGAACTCGCTCGGCTGCGGTCTTTGCAACACGCTGCAGTAACTGGTCGACATTCACTCCAGGAGCAAGCGTCTGTTCCAGTCTCACCTGGACTCGCTCGGTACCAATTTCCGCGGCAATCGTCCGGGCGGTTTGCTCGGCCCGGACGAGGGGGCTGTGGAGAATCAATTCTGGTGGCGGCTCACGATCCATCAGGAATCGTGTCAGTCCGGCGAGCTGACGTCGACCGTTTTCGGTCAGTGTTCGACTGAAGTCGTTCGCCGCTGCATCAGGGTCGACGGCTTCACCGTGTCGTGCCAGCCACAGATTTAGCATTTCCACTCCCCCTCCGGCACTCCCTTAACTAATCCTTCTGAGACTCCTCGCGAGGTTCTGTTGCTGCGAGGTCTTCAAGTTCCTCAGGCAACAGGTCGGGCCTTACCGTTTGGTGCTCTTCTTCCGTTGGACTGAAGGGTGGAGCACTCGGCAAATTCGAAGTTGATTCAGGGGGACTGACGGGGGCTGATTTCGCTTTTACAGGTACGTCTGACTTCAGCGCCTCTGCGGGAACTGGCACTTTGGCTGCGGCGATGATTGGACTCGCCTTGCCAGCCTCAGGACTACCCGAAACAGGTGTGATCAGAACGTTGCCATTCTGTGCGGATCCCTCTGAGGACGCAAGCTTGCCAGCGCTGTCCGAGGTCTGTGTGGAAGCGGTGGTTTGTGGCTTGCTCACAACCTGCTGTGGTGCAGGAGCACGGTACGTGCCGGATGCCACATAGACCTTTGGATCATCGACGATCCAGCGAGTCGACCATGTCCGACCGTCATCCTGGTTCACGATATTGAAGAAGAAGGTGCTGGTCTGCTCGCAGCGGTACCCATACGGGAAGTTCGAGTAGAGGTGGTCGCGAGCGGTAAGCCGTTCAACCCCTTCGTGAGCGTAGTAGTGGACTCGGCCGTCAGGTGTGATCGTCATACCCAGCGTCCACCAGCCGGGCCGCGTGATTTTGGGACCGGGAACGTCGTTTCCATTCTGATCCGACCGGATCAGCAGCATCGCAAAGTCTTCGCTCTGCCCGGACTTCTCCTTGAGGTTCAGTTGGATGAAGAATCCTGGCCAGTACTGCTCCAGTTTCCGCGTCGATCCAAATGACTTGAACAGACGTCCGACGTTCTTCTGCTTTGTGATCGTCGTCGTACAGTCGGCGCGGAAGCCAAAGTGACTGCCGTGACGGCGTTCCCACTTATCAAAGGGAGGAATGTAGACGTGGGTCACATAGCTGGGGGTCCATGAAGCGGGAATCATGTACCCGAGCTTGTGCTGAACTCCCGCGATCAAATCGTCCTGTTGAAATGTGTAGGAACGCTGTCCGGGAATCCCCGAGTTCAGTGTCTGCATTCCCAAGGCCCCCTTGCTGCCGGGAACCCCGCCTGCCGGTGCCTCAACCCGGCTGACAAAGTCGGGAGTCCCCCGGTAGAGACTCTCAAGGAACAAGCGGTTGTTCGAGAAGCCCGACGGATGACGTTCGGTCTTGTCGAGATTCGCGCTTGCCTTGGGCAAGTTCAGGTTGAAGGCCCATTCGGGATCCTCGAAGTCATCGAAGACTTCAATGATCTGTTGCCCGGTCCCAGGAACAACCTGAGCCTGCACAGGCATCACCAGGTTTGGAAATGCGAATGCAAAGATAATCCCAATTGTGTTACGAAAATTCATGTGAGGCGTCCTGTTCCTCAAAAGTCCCTTTGTCCGCTGCGACAGGGCAACGGTGCGTGAGGCCAATCGATTTGATTCACACTGGCTATGCAAATTCAGCGCAGCAGCCGTCACGGCCACACGCGTTAGATTCCTGAAGGAAGCCGGTCCGTCATCGCTCCACGATGACTTTTCCGATTAGGTCGACTCTGCCACCGCATTGCTGCGGAAAGCCTTGCAAGAAAAGGGCTTCCGTTCGGTGTCTGATCGATGTATCGGATCGAAATTCGACGTCGGTTCAATCAATTCGACCTCACTGCGATCAACAGAGCCCGGCGCATTTTCACAATCGCTATAGCCGTTATTTTTTCTCAACCGAGTGCAAACAACATCCTCTGAATACGAAATCTGTGCGGTAACCCATTGTCATTTCATGGTTTCGGTAGTAACGTGGACCTGCGGCGAGCGTGTTGAATCCATGAAACCGGCTCGCAGGTCAGGCGGGCGCCCGTTCTCATACCCTTCGGATCGCGATGCAGAGCAGTTTTCCGCGGTGTGAAGAGGACGAAAGGGCTCCGTCGTCGTGTCCGTGCCGCCCAGACGGGCGATCCGTTGGCGAATGCCGACAACGCCAGCGGCCAATGAACGAGGCCGGGATGGTGCCGATGCACCAGTGAAGAGGGAGCGAAAACCATGATGTGTCCGTTTTGTCGGCATGAAGATACGAGCGTCATCGATTCTCGGGCCAGTCAGCAATTCGTCATTCGTCGACGGCGTAAATGTCTGGGCTGCGAACGTCGCTTCACGACCTACGAAAAAATCGAAGAGTCACCGCTCAAAGTCGTCAAGAAAGATGGTTCCCGGGTCCCGTTCCAGCGCGAAAAAATTAAAGCGGGACTGGAAAAGGCTTGCTACAAACGCCCCATCAGCGACGAAAAAATGGAAAACGTCATCTCAGAAATTGAAGCCAATCTCTACGAGCAATTCGATCGTGAAGTCCCCTCTCGGGAAATTGGCGAGAAAGTCATGGAAGCGCTCCGTCACCTCGATCATGTCGCTTTCGTCCGTTTCGCGTCGGTGTACCGCGAATTCAAAGACGTCAATGACTTCGTCGAAGAGCTTCAGCCCATTATCCGGGGCGATGCCCGGCGCTGACGAATGGTCTAGCGCCGCAGCGGACTGACCGCGACGACCGCCACAATCACCTGGCTGGCGCCCGCCTGCTTGAGACTGCGGGCTGCGGCACTGGCGGTGGAACCGGTTGTCAGAATGTCATCTACCAGCAGAATTCGTTTTCCCGCGACCCGCTGCGCCAGCCGGACCGCAAAACTTCCCTGCTGCTGCTGACGGCGTACGGGTGTCGGACTGGTCGCCTGCTTGGGAGTTCGTCGACTCTTCATGAGGATTGAACGACTTACCCCGACCCTCAACTGACGTGCAACGTGACGCGCCAGTTCTTCGGCGGCGTAGTGCGTATGCAGAAATCGCCGCGTCCAGTGTTCGGGAACGGGAAGTACCAGGTCCGGTCGACACTCCTCGAATGCGAAACGTTTGCGGTTCACGAGCAGCGTTGCCAGCCCCCGCGCCAGACTTCCACCTCCCGCAGCCTTGGTGCGAAGACACGCCATTCGCATCTGGCCGTCGTAAATTCCCAGTCGGATCAGACGATCAAACGCAAACTTTTCCCGCCGGCATTGTCCGCAACCTTTGTCGAGATTCGCAAAGGGCCCCACAGGTGCCCCGCAGCGAGGACATTCAGCGTGGGTAGGCGGACAGAGTTGTGCCAGGCAGAGGTCACAGAAATCGGCATCCGCTGGCGGAATTTCGCGTCCGCACAGAAGACAGGCTGGTGGATAGACAAAGTTCAGAGCCGCATCGGAAAGTCTCAGCACTGATTGTGAGACATGCTGAAGGTATCCCTCCGCTGTTTCACGCAAATGAGACACGGCAGACTCCGGCGAAAAATTGGAATTCAAACAGAAGCGTACGCAGGAACGACATTGACGTCAGCGGAAGACAGGGGGCTCCACGGGTCTCCTCACGTTACCGCCGCCGAGGCGTTTTGGCATCCCTCGGACGACTGCCCGACATGATCGGGATTCCACTCCACAACGCGAATCCAAGACTCCGCCGCAGGACCACGCGGCCATTCCGACCAGCACCCTGCCCTGTGTTCGCTGCGAGTGGCAACGGGGGTTCAGGGCAATTTCTCACTTTGCGTATGATTGATTTCGCATTCCGCGCTGTCCCCCATTCCTGCCGGATTCCTGACGCAACTTCTCGGGATCGAGGATGAACTCTGCATCACTCCCCTTGCGCATCATTTCGTTGGAGACGGCTCGCGATACTGTCCCTTGCGCTTCGCTTCTGTTCCGTCCGCAGCCATCATTTCCCGATCTCTCACGCCGTTCGTGGCTATTTTTTAGCTGTGTCGCGTGGACGATAAACAGGGCGGGATGTAAGCTCCCAAGCGAATAGTCGCGGTCAGGATGACTTTTCCGGCAAGTCGGTTCCGGCAAACTGGACCGGACTTTGCAACTGGAACTCGACGATCGGATCAACATTGCGATTGGTGCTATGACATATCTTACGACGGTTGATTACCTGGTGATTCTCTCGTACCTCGCAGCGACGATGGTGCTGGGACTGTGGGTTGGCAGCTACGTCCGAAGCGGTTCGGATTTCTTCCTCGCAGGACGCAGCCTTCCCTGGTGGGCCGTGGGAATGTCGCTGGTCGCCACGGATATCGGGGGAACCGACCTGATGGGCGTCGGCGGCGATGCCTACCGCTACGGAATTGCGATGGGCAACTTCGAGTGGATCGGGTGTGTCCCGGCGATGCTCATTGGAGCCTTCATCGTCATCCCTCACCTGTGGCGATGCCGTGTCACCACGATCCCCGAGTACCTTGAACGCCGATTCAGCATTCAACTGCGGTCCTCGGTCGCGGCCTGCTGGCTCTTCCTGGGGGCATGCAATCTGGGTGTGATGTTACTTGCGTCGGCACTTTTCATGAAAAGCCTGGCGGGTTGGGACGTTTCCCTGTGCATATTACTCACGGCCTTTCTCGTCGGACTTTACACGTGGTCAGGCGGACTGGGTGCGGTCGTCTATACTGACGTGCTGCAGGGACTGGTGATGATCGGGGGCTGCCTGATGTTCCTTGTGATTGGCATTCAGGACGTCGGAGGAATTACGCCTCTCTTCCAGAAAGTCCATGCGATCGCGATCGAGCAGGACCGGCAACTGGAGCAGCAGGAAGAAATGGCCAGAAAATCGGGCCAGCCGACTGTGACCCGAAATAAGTCGCGACATCCCCGTCCGGCGGATCAGTCCGACCATTTGTCACTCGTCCTGCCCGTTGATACGCGGTCTCCCGCCCCCTGGCCGGGGGTGCTGTTTGGCCTGGCACTCATCGTCGGTCCCGGTTACTGGCTGGGCAATCAGACCATCGTCCAGCGAGCACTCGGATCCAAGTCCGAATATGACGCCAAAGCCTCGTATGTCTATGGAGCCTTGATCAAGAATCTGATTCCGTTCATCGTTGCACTTCCGGGTCTGGTCGCCCTGGTCAAGTTCCCGGAGTTGGGACACGAACGGGCGGATGTGGCATTGCCGCAACTCGTGGGATCGCTCTTGCCGGCCGGCTTTCGAGGATTGTTCGTTGCCGCGTTTATGGCCGCTTTGATGTCGAGTGTCGATTCGTACCTGAACTCGGCCACGACTCTGTACGTCAATGACTTCTACCGCCGCTTCTATCGGCCAAATGCGGACGAGGGACAGATGCTGGCAGTCGGACGCTGGACGACGGTGGGATTCGTCCTGTGGGGAATCTATTTCGCCTTCCAGCTGCTCGCACTTCCCACCGGCATCTACACGATTTTCCAAACCTTGCTGTCATTCTTCCTCGGCCCGACCCTGGCGGTTCTTCTCGCAGGAATGCTGTCCCGACATGCCTCTTCTGATGGAGCCTTAACCGGCTTCTTCGCGGGGTTACTGACCTCGGTGGGACTGTTCATGATGAATATGCCAATCGTTTGCCGCTGGCTGAATACGCCCCCCCTGTTTCAAGTCGGACAGCCGTATCTCTATTACTCGTTCTGGTCGTTTGTGGTCGCGATGATGTTCATCGTCGTCTTCAGCTATTTCCTGAGATCAGACCCACCTGAGAAAACACGCTACGCGATTGGCGGGACCATTCCGGAAGGAGGTGCCAAGTGACACTCTTTCACTGGATTGGCAATACGTTGCGAGAGCAACTCGATCTGATTCCGCTTTCTACCGCCCGATGGCTGATGATCGGACTGTTTCTCGGTTTGATGTTCTGGGTCGTTCAACTTCCGACCGACCAGACCAACCCGAGTGACCGGACGGCCAGATGGACCGACGATCTCAAGATCTGGGCTTGGCTGGCTTTGATAATTCAGATACTGATCTACAGCCTGTTTTGATCCGGTCAGCAAAGCGGACGGGCCTTGATGGCCTGCCCGTCATGCGCAATGCGGAGCAGGATTCCGAGTGCCCCACAACGGTCTTGGACAACGGTGCAATGACAGGCGAATACCGTGCAGATCCCGTCGCTGCAGACCGCAGTAACCAGAGCTGTCGCGGCGACGGTTCAAGGCAGCGTTCGTAGAGTCGCTCTGTGGTGCTGGTAATCGAGACTGAAACCATCGCCGCAGCGGGACACCGCCGGTCTGTTCGCAACCGGTTGCCGAAACCGGCAGTCGTCCGTGACATTTGACGTCCGCATGCAGTCCCTGACAACAAGAAATCTCCTGGGCGTACTTCCCCGATGCTCGTCTGGTTACTGAACTACTACGGATCCGCCGTCGAAAGCCTCGCGGGAGTCTCCACGGGGGACTCCCGTGTCTTCCTGACGATTCGTATTGCGCTGGCGACACTGATTTCGTTTACCACCGCATTATTTTTTGGCCCCTACGCCATCAAATGGCTGAAACTTCGTTTTCGCGAACGAATTGTCAGCGCATCGGCCCGGTTGAATGAGCTGCATTCCGCCAAGCGCGATACCCCGACCATGGGGGGAATCTTTATCGTGCTGTCGATCGTTGTCGCCGGAGTCGTCTGCGGTGATTTGAGTAACCGGTATCTGCTTCAGTCACTGCTGGTTGTGATTGCTTTCGGAGCGATTGGAGCCCACGACGACTGGATCAAGGTGACGGGCCGCGGAAGAGGCCTTAGCGTCCGGCAGAAATTTTTCTGGCAATGGGTGATCGCGCTAGGAATAGCCACCCTGCTCTACTTTGTTCAGTTCGAAAAGCCGCGCGGGCTGGAACTGGTCTTCCCGATCGGAAAAGCAGGACTCTCTCTCGGCGCACTGTTCATCGCCTGGGCCGCCTTCGTCATGGTCGGAAGCTCAAACGGAGTCAATCTGACGGACGGTCTTGATGGGCTGGCCAGCGGTTGCCTCATTTTTGCGGGGTCCGCATTTACGGCCCTGTCGTACGTGTCAGGGCATCGAGTCATGGCCGAGTACCTGAGTATTGCTCACATGACCGGTGCGGGTGAACTGGGAGTCGTGTTCGGGGCCCTGGTCGGTGCGATGCTGGGATTCCTCTGGTTCAATTGTCACCCGGCTCAGGTCTTCATGGGTGACAGCGGTTCGTTACCGACGGGGGCTCTCCTGGGATATGGAGCGCTGGTGACCCGACAGGAACTTCTGCTGTTGATTGTCGGAGGGGTTTTCGTTGTCGAGACGCTTAGCGTTATTCTGCAGGTCGGATGCTACAAGCTGACGGGCAAACGGGTTCTGGCGTGCAGCCCATTGCACAACCATTTTGTTTTCAAAGGCGAACCGGAAACGCGGATCGTTGCTCGCTTCTGGATCGCGGCAGCACTGCTGGCAATGGTCGGTGTCGCCAGCCTCAAGATTCGCTGACAGAGCTACCAGAGTTTGCTGGCCGACAGCCGCAAATTGCTTTGCTTCTTCTGAATTGCCTCATTGGCGTTCTTCACGACGCGCCCTTCCTGTGCCTGGATCAGGTTTTCCAGATCGTGCCGCGCCATCTCGCCGATTCCCTTGGCAACATCGCCCCGTATCTCACCAATTCGTTTGACCCGCAGGTTACGAAGAAACAGTTCTACTCGCCGCACAGTCGGTTCGAGAACAAGATCAGGCAGGAAGCTTTTCGGATTGAGTTCAGCCCGAATCACGACCTCGCAGTGGGAAACGACCTCGACATCCGCGTCGGAGATGGTCGTAAAGTTCAGGCCCTTAACCCCCAGAACCCAATGCTCGAAATCGGTTCGGCAGCGAAGCCGTGATGCCAATCGGACGTCAAACTGAAAACGGCCCACGTCGAGCGGGCGAATCTGGTCAATGACAAGTTTGAGTAGACGGTCGGGTTCGATCAACTCAACCTTGAACTTGTGCCAGGCCCCGTGATTGACTCTCCGCTTTCGTTCGGTCATGCGGATGTTGTAACCGCGCTGCTGGATCTTGACGCCATCGAAGATTTCCGTCGTCTTGTCCCAGTGCTTTCGATCTTCATATTCGTGCGGGACCGCCGTCAGCAATACCGTCCGAAGAATCTCAGACCAGGTGGGCTGCCCCTGAATCTCGGGTCCATCGCGTATGTCGCCCTCTTTGACAGGAGTCGAACTCTCAGCAGGGGGCAACTCTCTCGCCCCCTGCTGTTCGGTTTCAGCAAGTACGTCATTGTAAAGATCGGGTCCCAGGAGGCAGAACAGAAGTCCGCCCACACCCGCGATCCACGTTCGTAGTGCTCGTTGTGCGATCATGAGGACATCTACATCCTGACAGGAGCGAGCGGTCAGGGAGCCTGTTCCATCGGTCTCCACTCCCTGAGAGGCTGCGAGGCGACTGCTCATCACCGCACAGTCCCGGCAGTGATAGCACATCAGGAGGAAGTTGGCTAAGTCTTTTGAACCGGAACGCCACAACGCCTCCCTCGGAATTCAGTTTCAACCTCAAGTATGCCCGAACGAGATTCAGATCTGGAGCGGCACCACCACGGGCGGTGGAACATTGCGAGCGTTCGTTTTCACGAAGTCGGCATGGCGATAGTGGGCCACATGAAGTTTGAAGCGAATACGTTCACCATCGTTTACGAATCAGCGGGTCCCCCTGTCCGTTCCGAAATCAGGCACCATTCAGTATGCACTCTCAACTGTGAACGGTTTCATTTGATCCTCTGTTGTCGGGTGAAACTTTCGAACGGCTCCTGCCACACTTCCGTACTCCAGTTCGATCGAACTTCCTCTGCGGGGAGGTTACTGAACCGAAAATGTCCTTCGTCATCGGTCGGCGATTCTGCCGAGTAACGATTCCGATCGATACCAAAGTAAGGCCCTGCACCAGCGGTGACGATCCGCCCTGACAGCGGCCGACCGTCTTTATTCACCAGTGTTCCAGACAGGAAGAGTCCCGGTTGCAGTTTCACGTCGACGGTACTATCCCCTTGCAACGTGACGACAGCATTCTGGTAGTCTTTGCTTGGCCGGACGATCGCCCGATAGGATGAGACCATCTCGGAGTTGATCTGCGGAACAGTGAGTTCCCCTTGTGCATTGGTCGTTTCCGCAGTTCCCCAGGACATCGTCACACGAGGATGCTCGCAGCGAATCATCACGGGAATTCCCTGTAATCGGTTTCCCCGTGGATCGAGTACTCTCACTGTAGCTTTGACAGGGAGATTAAATTCGAGCTTGAACTGGGGCAGTGGTTGCTTCTCGGACAGGGTAAATTGTGGTCCGAGAATGATGAACTTGTCGCGACTGGCACGCAGTCCGCAACGGGAACCGAAGGGGACCGGGCCCAGGAAGAATTGTCCCGAGGAATTCGAATGCGCATTCAAAAGCTGGCGTTTCTCACGGTTCATCGAGAGCGTCCAGCGCGACGAAACTGCTTCGAGCACCACATTAATTCCGGACGCGGGAGTTCCGTCAGAGTTCAGCACGACGCCATTGACTCCTCCTGCGGGCTCCACCGGGACGTCGACGGTAAAGAGATCATTTCCTGCAGGGATTCGTGCGACGAATTCCTCATCCGTCAGAGTAAACCCGATCAGTTGATTCAACTGGATCCGAATCTCACACGGAGCCGGCACCTGTACTACGCAGTGGCCGTTCGTCAACGTGGCCATCGAAATATCGTAAGGATTCGCTGATCCAGGGTTCTGATCGCGGATGCTGAGTTGTAATCGTCCTTCCGGCGCGACGACCTCGCCTTGCTTACGAAACACCAGACTGACTTCGCGTTGAAAGGGGCGGGCCGGCTCATTCAATGTCAGTACGAGATCATGAACAGGCCCGGACACTTTTTTGTGAATCTGCTGGTCACCCAGCGAGAACTGAAGATCTCCTGCCGGGACATGATCAATCTGAAAATGAGCTTCCCCCTCTGCGAATTCCAGTTTGAATGGACGATTGAATGAGAGATTCTCGCCATCGAACGCACCGTTCTTCGACTGTGAGAATCGGACCCCGACGTGTTTCTTTTGCAGCTCTTCAAGCTGCTGCGGCGTACCCCGAACGATCCCGGATACAGTGACTCCCGGTTGCAGCTGAATCACACGATCCCGAGTTCCCGGTTGAACGTTCGTCAGAATCGCCGGCGCATAATCAGGGTGCTCAACAAGCAAGTCATAGATGGAACCGTCGAGGAGCTGGTCGAGGGTAAATTCCCCTCGCTCATCGGTCGTTGCCAAAGGAGGCTGACTCATCCCGGTGTTGTCGACCAACTGGAGTCGTCGAACCCTCAATCGTCGCAGCGTTGCACCCGCCAGAGGCAGACCGTCGGATGCGAGGACCTGACCCGTTGCTGGCTGCGCTCGCGTCATCTGAAGCGTTAATGGAGCATCCGGGTTGAGGACAGCGGGGCGAACGTCCAGCCTTTGGAATCCTGGTGCGGTCACCGACAGACTATGACGTCGATCAGGCTGCACATGCGGAATCACCACCTCGCCTGAGGAATCTGTCTGCCGCGGCTTGAAGAGGCCGAATCCCTGATTTCTTTCCCAGGCCGACACGATCACTTCCGCATCAGGAATGGGCCGGTCAGCGTCGTCCCGGAGTTGGAGAGTGACGGGAACTCCCGGTTTGAGAACAACCTCGACGTCTTTGATCTCGTCAACACGTCCCGAAAGATAGGGTCCGACCATGGTCGTGGCATATCCATCCCCCATGAACTGGAGCCATGTCTCGCCGGGCGGAACGTCCACACGAAATTCGTTGGACTCGCCTCCCTTGATATCGCCCTGAGTCATTCCGGTTCCCGAATTCCCTTTCTGAGTTTGGGAATAGACCCAGATCAAGTTGGGAAGCGGTTGACCATCGCTTGTGTGAACCTTTCCACTGATGATCAGTCGCTGCTCCGTGATGTTGGCTGCAGGATTAATCTCGTCCGCCACTTTGGCCAGCTCTGTCACCCGCTCTCCATCAGAAAGCAGCCTGGCAGCAGAAAAGACCGCTAGGTCACTCCCATACTGCAGCAAGGCGATGGCCGTGGCGGCGACAACGAGGACGAGCAGTAACGATTTCCAGGTGAACCTGGTAGGCGCCCCAGCATTCCTCTCCACCAGTCTGCGCACGCGATCCAGTAATGATCCGGAACGCTCGTCTGCGAAACCGAGAACCGCCGCCGGGGGAGGCGCGGTGATCTTCTCGGCGATGTCCAACAGAACCTGAGCGTAATTGAAAGGACTGGCCGTCACGCGGGCTCCCCACACGTCGCAGCAGGCCTCGCGTTCAGCACGAATCTGCCGACTGATCCACCAGACGCCCGGATTGAAAAACAACAATGACTCAATCACTTGCTGGCCCAGATTGACAACGTCGTCCCAGCGGCGCAGATGCGCGAGTTCATGGGCCAGAATCGCCTTCCATTGATCGGGCGACAGGCCTGTGGCCAGCGACATCGGTATCAGAATCACTGGCGAGAACGTCCCGATGACGCAAGGGGAATGTGCGTGCAGCGAGGCAATCAGCTTGACCGGCCGATGGATCCGAAGCTGCGCCTTGAGCCGTTCAAAAATGTCCAGCGCGATCGCCTCTCTGACAGGTTCTCCCAGTTTCCATGTTTCTGCCGCTGTCCTTTGACGTACGCACTGAAGGAAGTTCAGCGCGACTCCAAGCAACCATCCCCAAAGCAGGAACGGACTGAACTGTCTCACCAGTCCATTGAGTCTCGACGCGATTCCCCAGATGGGGCGGGACTCCATGGGCACGAATGGACGGTCACTCAACGGTAAGACCTTCGCTGCACTTGACATCGAAGGGGATGAGGCGACAGGAAGTGAAGAACCAGTCCCGGTCGGTTCCTGGAATGAATTCGCAGTGACACTGGAGGGAGAAGACAAGGAAGGGATCAGGTCCGGGGGCAGTCTGAGAAAGGAACCTGTCACCAGCACTCCCACAGCCAGTCCAGCCAGACAGCTCAACGACGCCGCATACCGTAATTGAGGCCGATTGCGGGATATCATCGTCAAACAAACAGCCAGCAATGCAGACCAGACTGCGCCCTGCCACAGCGAATGCAGCAGTGCCCAGCAGAGAGACTGAGCCCAGGTACCGGTGAACCACGCAACCAGGATCGTCATGGTTTTTCCTCTTTGTTTTCGGCTTCGCGGGCAGCTTGATTGATCACCTTGCGAATCTGTTTGAGGTCTTCCGCCGAAACATCCGAAGCATCCATCAATGCCTGGACGGCTTTGGCGGGATTGCCAGAAAACAGGTTCTTCAGCATCGTTTTCAGCACGGGCTGAACGACCTGCTCACGACTGACCAACGCGCTGTAGATGTACGTCAGCCCTTCCCGCCGATGTGAAACCAGGTTTTTTCGCTCCATCCCCTGAAGCACCGTCAGCACCGTGGTGTAGGCACGTTCTTTGCCATCCGGGAACAGCGGCAACAGTTCCCGCACGCTCTGCGGACCATGCTCCCACAATAAGCCCAGCACCTGTAACTCCAGCTCCGACGGTTTCACATTCATCCGAGACCTCTCTACTATGCGGCTAGTATGTACTAGAGTAATAGTAGATACGGACGGATTCAAGATGGAAAACGAACAATCGGGGAGTTTCCAGAACGAACCCGCTTGTCGGCCATTCCCTTTGCCCCAACCCCGGGACATCCGTTCGCAATCAGGCAGTCACAATTGGACTTGCGCACATCCGCAGTTGCGACGTGCTGAGTATCCGTCCCAGCGAACACTCCCCCGGTTTCCGGTGTCACACCTCCACAAGTCGATCGATTCCGTGTTTCAGGAGTAGAAGTGGTTCGCACGCCAGCCGATCAAGGGGCAGCCCCCGGCGCGGCAAACGGATTCAGAATCGGTACCGGCGGCGAATTGACTTCACGTGTCGCCGCGCACTCCCGGAATGCTGTCAGGTTGCTATTATTTGCATCCACCCTGCGGTGGGACCGTACCACCAGTCCGACTCGCAATCTCGCAGTCATTCAGCAGCGCCCCCGTCACGGTCGTAACGCTGGCAACCGCGTGGAATCGAGTCGCGTTCGGCTGGTCGCACGCCAGGAACGGGGGCAGCCTGATTATCCACTTACACGTGCTTTTGCAGGAATTTCATGGCGACTTCTGAACGTTTTTCGACGGGTATTGCGGAACTGGATTCGCTGTTGGGGGGAGGACTGATTCCTGGCACACTGACGGTCGTCATGGGGGCGACGGGAATCGGTAAGACTCAGCTAGGCCTTCAGTTTGCCAATGCCGGGCTGAAGCAAGAGGGCGAACGAGGAATTCTTTTCGATATGACGTCGCGCGGCGACGCGCAGAACCATGCCGACTACGCCAAACGGATCTGCGACTGGGTCTTGAAGACCCGGCCACTGGATGTCTCGTATGCTCCTGAAGAAATCTGGAACCGTGACGCGATCCGGACAGATTATTTTCATGTGTTTGATCGAACTGGCCGACGAGTCACGCTGCAAGACCTCGACCAGGAGCAATGGCAGGAATGGCGTGCTGAACTCAATAAGAAACTCGACCAGGCCATCGCGTACTTTTACGGAAACTTCGCTCACGGAGTCCGCCGTTCGGTGATCGACGGAGTCGAACCCGTTGATCGGGCGAGCGATTCATTCCAGTTCCAGTTGTTTGATTACATCTATCACCAGATCCTGCACAAGGATCACGACTGGGTAGCGCGAGACCTGTTCCGGGTCAATTTCCGGGCGAATGAACAGACCGTTGCCGAGCATGCTTACGACCACAACAAACTGGCCACCATGCTGCTGTACACGTCGCATGAGGTCAAACTGGACGACCTGATCGACCGTCCGATCGAAAGTGGAGATGTGCTGTGTAACGCGAACACAATCATCCTCATGGGAAAAGTCCGCGACGGCAACCGGATGCGGCGGGCGCTGCACGTCGCCAAGCATCGAGGCAGTGCCGCCGATGATGGCATCGTTCCCTTTGAGATCGGTGATTCGGGTCTGATGATCGGGCAGTCGTAAAGTTCTCCGTCCAGAAGGTCCTGCCTCAAGCAGAAACAGGAACCGCGTCGACCCGATCGTGCGGTTTCCAAGAGTTTGTCGGTTAGTCGAGCGACAGTTTCTCGGTCTGATATGATCATCGTGTCCGTCGTCTGTTGCGGTCGCCGTTTTCAGTTTCATGAGTTCAAAGGATTCACAAGTGCCAGCAGCCATCACGAAGACTTTGGCCGGGGAATTTGTCGATCCCGCGACATTGATGCGACTGAAGTCGCTGGAACTGAGAGCCAAGCACGTGGTCCAGGGCTTCATGACAGGACTCAACCGCAGTCCCTATCATGGATTCTCTGTCGAGTTTACCGAGTACCGACAGTACACCCAGGGAGATGACTTGCGGCATCTCGACTGGAAGCTTTACGCCAGAACAGACCGGTATTATCTGAAGCGATTCGAAGATGAAACCAATTTGCGATGTCTGCTGCTCCTGGACGCCAGCCGCTCCATGAACTTCGGTTCGATTGGCTACAGCAAGTCTGAGTACGCCCGGACGCTGGCAGCGACGTTCGCCTATTTTCTCTCGACGCAGCGTGACGCAATCGGTTTAGCAAGCTTTGCGTCCGAGATTATTGATTTCATTCCACCTCGTTATCGCTCGGGTCATCTGCGCCGCTTGCTCGTCTCGCTCGAAAAAACAGCGGAAGGCT
>NZ_DASWWZ010000317.1:0-9201 GCF_036405755.1 Schlesneria sp. | reverse complement strand
CTCCGAAATCCGCCGGATCGACTATCCAATTCACGACCAGATTGGGAGCCTGCAGGCAGGCATGCTGAGTGGATTGCTCAGTCCTCAGGTTTTGGCACGGCTTCAGGACGGGGAACTGAAGGTGGCACCTGGTGAAGACGTCTACACCCTGGCCGAACATCTCAAGACCTCTGTTGAGGGGATCTTCTCGGAAGTAATGTCTCCCCCTGCTGGCGAATACACGAACCGAAATCAGTACATTGGCAGTTTCCGCCGAAACACTCAGCGAGCCGCGCTGAAACGTCTGAGCGACATGGTTCGTCGCTCTCCAACGGATACTGCTTCGCAGTTGAAATTGCCCGAAGATGCACGGGTTCTGATTCGTGTGCTGCTGACCGATTTGCAGACGCGAATCGATGCAACTCTGGCGAAGGAAGATTTGAAGCTGGATGACTATACTCGAGCCCATCTGATTGATGCGAAACTTCGTATTAAGCAGACGCTTGAAGCTGAGTCAGAAGATTTCGGCAAACCTCAGTCTTCGGGCGGGGGCGGCAGCTTCCTCTTACTGGGGCAACCCAACGGCGGGAGCGGAAACGAAATTGTCGGGGAACTGCAACTGGTCCCGGAAGACCAGCCCTGAGAATAATTCACCGCGAAGTGACGACTCTGGAATTTGCTTTATGAAAAGTGAAAACTGAAAACAGCCAACCTGACCGTAATTCTGCTCGGATCGGTCCTTTGCGCATTCGTTCTCTGGTTTACGAACGTTCCTCTGGGGATTCCGGGAGAATGGACATGGGAACGCGTACCGACTGAACCCGATCTACTGTTAAACCTTTGCGGTGGCGCCGTCGCTGCCGCATTTTTCATTGCCTACGTCGGGTTCGGGCTGCGTCGGTTTTCCCGTGATCGGATCTCGCTCGTTGAGAGCGGCGTCTGGCTGGCGGGACTTGTCACCGCGAGCTTCTGCTGGCTCTGGATCGTGCAAGAAGTCGCTCCCGTCAAGAATCGCCTGGGGAAATCGGCGTTCGTCCTCTACTACACGAACTCATCCGGCTATTACACCCGAGCCCGTTATGATGAGCCCGACCCTGCCAAATTGCTGAAGGGGTATGAGGCCCTGATGCGAGAAGGGGATGTTCTGCATACGGGGACTCATCCCCCAGGACTGTTTCTGGCATTTCATGCCCTGCTGAGAATTTGCGATCGTTCGCCCGTGCTCGCTTCGTTTCTTGACGCGACTCAACCCGCTTCGTTCCGTGAGGCGACAGACGTTATTGCCGCGAATAATCTGAGGCGACGAGTGCCAATTCCGCTGGTCCCTCTCGACAAGCGGGTTTTGTGGCTGGCAACTCTGCTGGTCATGGTGTCTGCTTCGCTGGCCGTAGTTCCCTTGTTCGGTCTTTTGCGACGGACTTGCTCGCCGCCGATCGCATGGCTGGGGACCGCATTGTGGCCCTCGCTTCCGGCACTGGCGATTTTTATTCCCAAGTCCGATGCCCTGTTTCCCTTGGTCGGCCTCGTTCTCTTGTGGTGCTGGCTCACCGCCTGGGATAAGAGGTCGATTCTGCTTTCCCTCATCAGCGGATTAGTGGCATGGCTGGGGATGCTTTGCAGTCTGGCATTTATTCCTGTTCTGATCCAGGCGTTCTGTCTTTCAATTGTTACTACTTTCATTCAGCAGCGATTCCGGAGTGAAGACAACTTCATTCCAGAGGACGCGAAGCATGTTGACTTGCGGGGATCCACTCCGTTCGATTCTCGAAGATGGCTCTGCATCGCGACCGGAGTGCTTGGGTTCGTGCTGCCAACGTTTCTGATGTGGGGCTTTGCTAAGGTCAACCTTCTTGTTGTCTGGTGGCTGAACTATGACAACCATGCCAGCTTTTATGTTCAATACCCGCGCAGTCACTGGAAATGGCTGCTGGCCAATCCTGTTGAGCTGACATTCTCGTCAGGTTTTCCTGTCGTTTTTCTGGCAGCATCTGTCTTAAGTTGCCTCCGATTGAATGAGTTCACCGGCCGACGGCGGGTTGACGTAGCGGAACTCGATCAGGACGAGCGACAAAAAAGATACGCGTCAGCGACAATCATTTGCACCGCCATGGTATGGGGGCTCCTGTGGCTAACTGGCAAGAATTCAGGGGAAGCGGCCCGGTTGTGGCTCCTTTTTCTCCCTTGGCTGGTCTGGCTGGCAGCCATTCAGCTTGAACGGCAGATGCACGGGAAAATGAAGTTCATGCCGTCCGACTGGCGAGTCTTAACTCTGCTGGCGATTCAATTCGCGGTCTCACTTCTTACGGTGACGCGGGTGAGTGGCTTTCACTCGGACGCTGGATAGATCAATTGACACGACTCCATTGGATTTTCTAAAGATTGCGAATCGGTCTGTCGATACCCCTTCATCTTCGGTCGGTTAAGGCGCAATTTCCGCCTTCTAATTACTTCCGATGGAGAGAAACACGTAACAAGGATGTTGCAAATGCTTCTCAATCGATCGTTGTATTGCCGACTTCTCGATCATGGTTTGAATGTAGTTTCGAAGACCGAGCCACAGGATCATCCTTTTCCTCACGTTCTCTTCGATGGGATCTTCCCCGACGATATCTATCGACGTCTCTTGAAGTCGTATCCTTCCGCTGAGCATTTCGTGAAGGCCAATCAGAAGCACCATTCCAACGAGTACGGCGGAAGCACTCGTCAGCGAATGTCGCTCTGTGAATCCGCATTGAACTCATTGAATGAACAAGATCACATGCTGTGGTCAACAGTTCGCGCGGCCATCAGTAGCACCGAGTTTCGTGACGCCGTGTTTCAGAAGCTTTCGACCGGGCTGTGCCGTCGGTTCAAGGTAAGGGCTGCAGAGCTTCCCAAGATCCCGGCGTACCCTCGCGGTCAGTTATATAGCGAAACCGAAGGTTACCGTATTACTCCGCATCCCGACACGCGTGAGAAAATTGTCACGATGCAGTTTGCTTTCCCAAGTGACGACTCACTGGCGAGCGTCGGGACCGAATTCTACACGCGCAGCCTGAACCCGGCTCATTATCTGCGGGAACCTCGTGGCTTCACGATTTCCAAAACAATGCCTTTTCTGCCCAATCATGCTTATGCCTTCTCGGTACTGAACGATCTGGGACTGAAAAGCTGGCACGGTCGCAGCACCATTCCACCAATGGACCGCGTACGAAACACGCTGCTCCATATCTGGTACGCTGAACCGGATGAGTCAGACAAGGATCTGGTCGCCTATCGTAAGTTTCTGGAAACACCCGTTCCCGTTCGCAAAAGCGCATAGTATGGCGCAGACACCTTGTGAATCGATGGCGGAGGCAGCGTACGCGGCACGGTGACGCAATCGCGCCTCTGCCTTTCTATCCTGCAATGAGCTCCGTCAGTCCCGGTGCATCACTATATTACGTCGGCTGTCGCTCTCGCGATCAGCTTGTTTCTTGCCGTTGTGATGCGTGAGGAGTTCAACCGTGTACTTTGATTTTGGCAAACTTCCCCCGAACGAATGTTACAAGCTGTTCGTTTCGACGATCACACCGCGTCCGATTGCGTGGGTCGTCAGCCAGTCCGGCGAGGGAACCTTGAATGCAGCGCCATTCTCGTTCTTCAATGCATTTGCGGCAGATCCACCCGTCATCGGAATTGGGATCGGCAGCCACAAACGTGGGCGTCCGAAGGACACCAGGCGTAACATTGAAGAGTCGCGACAGTTTGTTGTGAATCTTGTCTCTGAAGAGAACGCGACAGCAATGAACGTCACGGCCATCGACTTCGACTATGGGGTGAACGAACTGGACGAAGCTGGTCTGACGCTTCTTCCGTCGACGTTGATCCATCCGCCCCGTATTGCAGAAAGTCCCGTCGCATTCGAGTGCGAACTGATCCAATCGATAGAACTGGGGGAACATAGTGGCTTAATTCTCGGACGTGTCCTCGCCATGCATCTCCGCGACGACGCCGTTATTGACCCTGATCACCACTATGTCGATACACCAAGCTTGAAACTGATCGGACGAATGCACGGAGCAGGCTGGTACGCTCGCACGTCTGATCTCTTCAAAATGGACCGGATCCCCCTGGCGGACTGGAATCAAGATCGTCCGCGTTGAATCGCTCTAATCGATCGCACCCTTGGGCGCACCGACCGATACCATCGTGTAACCTCGCCTGAGCGATGCGATAGCGAAGTTCTCCGAATGGGCTTTGCCTGATCTCCTGCACGAGTGATCGTGCTTATCTTGGGATGTCACCTGGTCGCTAGTGACTGAACTCGCAGCAGAACTCCCAGATGGCAGGCGGCGCAAATAGAGAGGAAGCTCAAGGCCATGAAGCTCAGCAGAACGTACTCATTCATGGAACCACCCAGCGGAATCATAATTACGGCTTCGAGCATCCCGACAGCGATATAGATACCGATGGAGAGCCCAATCGCCAGTGGAACTGCTCCCCACCGGGCGTAAATCGAAATCAGCGCGGCGAGATGGCAAACCATTGCGGAAAACAACGCGAGAATGACCATGCCAAGTAGAAACACATCAACCCTCTCTTGTCTCAACACCGAGTCCAAGTCAGCGTTGAAGTTCGGACAGAGGGCAAGGGTCACTATCCCAAGCACAGGTGCTGGGAGCCAGTTCAGCAATGCTCCTTCGAGCTTCGAGTAGACGACCTTGTTGATCGAATGAGGGAGTAGCATCAGCGCCGAGAGCGTTTGGCCTCGCACTTCTTCCTGCAGAGATCGGGAGATGACACGTGCGGCATCGACTACGACGGAGACCCACAAGAGGAACAGAAAGAAGTAGAACCAGTTATTATCGCCATCGAACGCGAACAGCAGCAATCCTAGAATGCCGTAGTAGAAAAGGCGGAAACAGACTGCTGGGCCGCCGCCAGCGACAAAGTGGAAATCTTTCCATCTGAACGGGTGGGTCCACGGTCGCCCTGCGGAAAACGGAGAGTAGCTTCGATAACGCGATACAAAGCCACGCGATGTCGCTTCTGACGAGGGACTGCGCGTTGCGATCCCAAAACAAAGCCACGCCAGGGCTGAGCAGAAAATCCCCATCAGCACATTTGAAATCACCTGGATGCTCAAGGCGGTCTCGCCAAATCCGGTCGTCAGGATCTGGCTCATCTGGGTGAAAACAGAGACTCTCGAAATGGCTTCGACGAACTGCCATCCGACCGTGGTCGACGTAGATCCACCTTGCGACATTTGCCAGTTTGCATGAACAAAAGACCAATACCCGGCGAGCATTGGGATGAAGAAATAGGCGAGCAATCCAATCACCATCCATGTTGACGCAGATTTGCTGTTGGGAGCCAGCGTTGAACAGAGTAGTCCGAACCCTGCCAGAAAGATCAAATAGGCTACGAGCGCTACGGTTACTGACCAGACCTGGGACTGCATGACGCCCCCCATCGTCACGGCCAGTAACACGAAGGGGTACTGCGCGGCGATCAAGAGCATCGATTGCCAGAGTCGCCCGCCTGATTTTCCGGCCAGAATTCCAAGCGGGCTGATCCCCGCCATCAGCATCAATCCTAATGTGTCTTCTTCTTTTTCCTCGGTGATCGACGTGGCAAAAAAACTAATGCCCAGAAGCGTCATAAAAAAGACATCGAGATAGGCGATGCCTGAGAAAAAGTGAAGTCCGGGTGCTCCGATCAGGAAGGACGTCAAACGCGTGTAGCTCAATGAAACGTAGATGGCGAGCAGAAGTCCCAATCGGGCCAGGTGGCTTGACCATGCACGAGAGTCGATTCGCAACGAACGTTCCAGCAGAGCGAATGTCCCATCAAGCATGGTGTTGTCCTGGTTGTATGAGAGTAGCCCTCGGCGAATACAGTAGCGAGCTCTACCTTACTTCGCGATCGGCTTTTACTGAATCTCCGTCCGGGATGATCTCAAAAGCTTGCGCAACCTCGGGGGGAATCCGTTTCGGTGAGCCTGTCACATAGTCAATGTAGGCCCAGTCGCTGGCTGACCTCGCTATCACGGCCTGGTCCGAGACGCGGATCATCTCATAACGTCGCAGGGAAGTGACTTTTTTCAGGTTTGCAACCCAGGTTCGCACGACGATCTCATCACCCAGTTGAGCGGAAATCAGGTATTCGATGTAGTGTGACCGGACAACCCAGCCTTGTCCGAGTTCACGATGGGCCTGCATCGACCAGCCTTGTGCCGACGAGTGTTCCATCGAAGCGGACTGCATCCACTTCAGGTAGGAGATATTATTGGCATGGCCCAGATCATCCAGGTCCCGTTCAACAACGACGTGTTTCCACTCGAAGATGGCAGGCATTAGTTGGTTCCTCCGGCTGCGCCTGGTTCCGCCATCATGGATCGTAATGCCATTTTGAGATTGGCCTGTGTCCATAGTAATGGGCAGATATCGTTCGGAACATATCGCCCTTGGTCACTGTAGTACGATTCGGGGCATCGGTATGGACCCGACGAAGACCCTGCTGAAGTCAATTGACCGAGTGCGCGATTAAGGTGTTCGACCTGCCGCTGGCGAGCCTCTTTCTCCCGGGTACGCTGGTATCGCAGCCCATAGTGAATCGACAGGATCGGGTCGAATAGACACCATTGGGCTTCCGTCCCCGGTTCCAGCAGACGGTCTCTGTCGGCGAGGTTGTCGCTGAAATCGGCCGTCCGCACGGTGGCGGCGAGCTTCTCTTTGTAGTTTGCACACCAGTACGAATCGCCGATGTAGCGCCGGATTCCGTAAGGGCCAAGCAAGTTCGTCGTGACGTCTGCGACAATCTGGTCTGCCATCTCGTTTGAAACGAGGCGATAGGGGAAGATCAGAAAAAGCAACGCGGCATCATAGGGGCGATGCTTCAAGGGATCCGGCTGAATGCATTCCCGTGGCAGGATTGTTTGCAGAGCTTCCCTGCCTCTCGCTGGATACGACTTCCCGGAATACTCGGACCAGGCCTCTAACCCCGCCGTCGCGACGCCGATACTTGAAGCAGAGACCTTGCGAACTTCCTCCCAGTGCCCGCTATCTTCGTCCTCCCAGAATTCAATCGCCAGCAGGTAGCGGGCGATCATGTCCAGCAAGTTCTGCTGTGCCGGATTCCACTGGCAGACGTTACCGAGTCGAGAGGCGAGCCAGAGAAAGCCGCCGATGGCATCGTTCTGAGCGTGAGACCATTTTTCGTCGAGTTCACACAGGCGATCGCCGTCGAATCGGATATGTGGACGTGCCATGGGATCGCCGGGATCGGTTTTCCCGTCGATGATGTCACTGAACCGGTGGCGATGCTTTTCGAAGTACGTCATCAGCGACCGGGTCGCCGCGGCGGCTTTCTCAGTTTCACCCCATGTCCAGTGTGCGTGTGCGATGTGGACATTGTCGCGGACCCACACGTTCCGATAGCCGGTCAGCTCGAAATCGCCCCCCTCCCCAGCCGCGGCGGAAAAGAGGCCATTGGCGAGCGTCGGGAAGCGAAACGTCCCCTGCTCTTCCAGAAACTGAGTGAGCCGTTTGACCTCGTCTGCTGTGCAGTCCGGGGAAAGCTGAAGTGGCGGGAGAGGGTTCACCATGGCAACATCCTTGATGTCATAGTCTGTTTTTGAATTCCGTCGATGGGTCCTCGGTCGCTCGGGCAATCCCGAACATCGACGAACTGAGGGATCATATCCAATCAGGTAACGCCCGGCTGTTCGAGTCTCCGGGCCGCTCGATCCATGGTCTGGACGCACCGTCTCATTTGCGTGACTCGAACAAACTCACATTGGACTGACGCTGATTCCTCTGGCTGGTTCTTCAGGCCTGGGAAACATCCTTCCAAGGAACGCATCGTACCCAGCAATTTTGCTGCTGGTAAGACCGATCGGTGGATCGCGGCACCGGGTAGCGGGTCTATTTCGTCAATCCGAATTTGGTTCCCGGGGACCGATCTACTACTGCACCAAGCCCTTTGTCAGCGACATGAACGCGGTTTCCAGATTGACCTCTTCTTCCCGGAACAACGTCAAGTGGAACCCTTCCGAGATCAGCATCGTGGGCAGTGGACTGTAGTCGAACGTATCTGATTTCAGGGTGGCTTCGATGGTTCCCTTGACGATGTCGACCATTGAGACCAGTTCGTGTTGCTCGAGCAGAGCGGCGGCTTTCTCCATGGTCTTCCCGGGCTGCTCTTTCACCCGAATCTGAAGCATGATCTGCTGCCGTGCTTTCCGCATGACTTCATCGACATAGCCGTCGACGATCAGATTCCCTTTTTCGATCATGCCGACTCGCGTACAGACGTCTGCCAATTCGGGAAGAATGTGGCTGGAAACGATGACCGTCTTCTTGAGTTCTCCCAGTTTTTTCAGCAGGTTACGGATTTCGATTCGGGCCCGGGGATCCAGGCCGCTGGCGGGTTCGTCCAGAAGCAGCACTTGAGGTTCGTGCAGCAGGGTTCGAGCCAGTCCGATTCGCTGGGTCTGTCCACGAGAAAGCTGATTGACCATGGCGTCCCGTTTAAAGGACATGTCCACCAGTTCCAGCTTGTCTTCGCAGACCTTTCGGCGACCGGGGCCATTGATCCGGTAGGCGGATGCGAAAAATTCCAGATACTCGATCACCGTCATATCGTCATAGACACCAAAGAAGTCGGGCATGTAACCGACCATTCGGCGGATCTCACGTGGATCATTATAGATTGACTTGCCGCACACATAGGCTTCGCCGTAATCCGGGGCGAGCAACGTGGCCAGCATTCGCATGGTGGTCGTTTTGCCTGATCCGTTGGGGCCGATGAAGCCGAACACATCCCCTTCCTTCAAAGAAAGGTTGATCTCGTTGACCGCGATCAGGTGGCCGTAACGTTTCGTAAGCTGTCGGGTTTCAATCATGTGCTTCAGTCAAAGCGAAAGAGTTTTCAGGTCACACGCACGGACGAGATGTGGATCACTCAACGCCTCACGCCGTTTCTTGTGGTGCGAGGTTGAGGCTACCGGATCAATCAGGGACGACTCGTTTCAGTTCTTTCAGGACCTCTGTCGATTTTTCGACGGGAAGGATCAATCGGACAAACGATGCTTCGCTGTCTGGTTCCAGCGGTTGCTGATTCAGCTCGACTCCGGCGATGGGCTGACGCAGTCGACCAAACAGTACGGCACGTCCCAGTTTCAGCAGATGCGAACAATCTTCCTGGTTCAAAAGAAGGTTCGTCAGGCCCGTATAGCGATCGCCACTGACTTCATCGAAG
>NZ_DASWWZ010000316.1:0-31375 GCF_036405755.1 Schlesneria sp. | reverse complement strand
ATGATCGTCGGGTTGCTGGCCGTCGTTCTACTCGTGACGGGGTGGTTGGCCATGCGTATCGCCTCCGATCGATTCTCGCCAGCAGCGCGACTGACGCGTCAGGTCAGTCGGCTCAATACCTCTGTCGCCGCGAATCTGGTTCGAGCCCAGGCATTGGCTCGTGAACCCGAGGTTCAGGAAGAGCTCAAACAATGGCAGCAGGAATTGGCTGTGGCGCGAGACCAGCAGGATGTGCAGACGCTCGACACCTTGGGCAAGAAGCTCTCGGAATTGATCAGCGAATTGAATGAAGCATACGAGGTGAGGATACTCGCGGATCCCAAGGCGAAGAGTGGATTTGACCGCTACTTTGAAGAGGCTGACAATCGGCCAACCGCGTATTACGTGATCGTCTACGCACAAAATGAACAGGGGCAAAGCATCCGGCGGAAAATCGAGAACGCAGAAACCCGGCAAACTTCCGTCGTCGAGCGGTGGGCTGAACAGGTTCCCAAGGACGTCTATGAACGGCTTAAAGAGGACAAAAAGGCAGACGGCGTGCTCAGCGAAACCTTGTTCTCGGTAAAGAAACGAGGCTATCGCAAAGAAGATGTGCAGCTACGGGGGGCCGGTGGTCAGCCGATCGAGCGGAAGGCCCAGATTACCGATTGGTGACCGGCGGGAGCCCTGTGATTTCCGCGTCCCGGACCAGACGCGGAAATCGATTGGGCGACCCCGGTGAAATTTGGCTTCTCATCCTTCGCCAGAGGCCGGTGCGACGAGAAGTGATTCGAGCTTTCGCGTTCAGAACAACCTGTTGTATCCGTTCAGGGCCGCGACCCGGTAGGCTTCTGCCATGGTGGGGTAGTTGAACGTAGTGTTGATGAAGTACATCAGGCTATTGTTCGGCTTGGGCTGAGACATGATCGCCTGGCCGATGTGAATGATTTCCGCGGCGTTCGCGCCGAAGCAATGGACCCCCAGAACTTCCAGCGATTCGCGGTGGAACAGGATCTTGAGCATCCCGGTGGTCTGCCCCGTGATTTGTGCACGGGCGATACTCTTGAAATGAGCATGCCCGACTTCATAGGGGACCGACGCCTCCGTTAGCTCTCGCTCCGTCTTCCCTATGGCACTGATTTCCGGGCTGGTGTAGATCCCGGCGGGGATGTCCAGTGACGGAGCGGGGCCACAAGACTCTTTGCTGCCGGACTCACAAAGCAGGTGGCTGGCGGCAAAGCGTCCCTGATTGTAGGCGGCACTGGCGAGGGCAGGGGGGCCGATGACATCACCCACTGCGTAAATATGCGGGACGATGGTTTGCAGATTTCCGTTGACCGGGATGTTCCCTCGCTGATCAGGGATTATGCCGACTTCTTCGAGGCCAAGGTGATCGGAATTGCCGGTCCGTCCCGCCGCCCAGAGCAGCACGTCTGTCTTGAGCTGCTTTCCAGATTTCAGATGCAGGATCACACCATCGTCGCAGGCCTCGACCCGGTCACAAATTTCCCTGTGTCGGACGATGACCCCGCGTTCTCGCAGGTGATAGCTGAGTGCATCGACGATTTCTTCGTCCAGGAAATCCAGCAGTCGATCACGGTTGTTAATCAGATTGACTTTGATTTCAAGGTTTCGAAACATCGAAGCGTATTCACACCCGATGACACCCGCTCCAAAAATGGTGATCGACTTGAAGTGAAGATCGGCCTTCAGAATCGTGTCGCTGTCAAAAATACGAGGGTGATCGAAGTCGACGTCTGCAGGTCGGTAAGGACGAGCGCCGGTCGCAATGACGATGTACTTGCCCCGAACGGTGGCCCGCGATCCATCCTCTTCCACCGCTTCAATGGTATGCGGGTCGAGAAACCGGGCTTGGCCACGCACGATGGGAATGTCGTTGCGGTCATAGAATGCGGTCCGCATCTTGACCTGAGCTTCGATTACGGTCTTGGCACGACGCCGTAATGCGGGCAGCATGAAGTTGGCGGTGACACCATGTTCACGGAACAGGATGTTGTTGTTGACTTCGGTCATCTGAAAGATGGCGAATCGCAGGGCCTTGCTGGGGATGGTGCCTTGATGAGTACAGGCGCCGCCGACCGAGATTTCTCGCTCGACGACAACCACGCTTCGTCCATTTTTGATCGCTTGCATGGCAGCCCCTTCGCCGCCCGGCCCCGTTCCGATCACAACGACATCATATTCCTGAATCGACTCGGTCATTGAGATCCTCTTCTTTTCAATTCTCTCTTCTCGGAATCAGGCCGATCGGCGACCTGGTTCACGCCATCACTTCGCTGCGTCGAGTCGCTTACGAAGGTCGTTCAATGCCCCGCTCATTTCGGGAAACAGTTTTGGGTGATCCTCGTCGATCTGTGCGACGAGTGTTCTGGCGAGCTGAGTGTCTCCCGTTAACTTGGCATAAAGCGCCTGTCCCACCAGTCCATTCGCCTTATAGCCGGATTGTGACGCCAAGTCATTAAAAGTTGTCTGAGCCAGTGCCATGCGGTTGGATTTGAGATAGATCAGTCCCAGTGCGGCGTTCGCGCGGGCGATCATCTCGTCGGAGACACCCGGAAAGGTCTTCAGTGTCACCCAGGCACGCTCGTCGTGTGGATTCGACATGGCCCAGTAGAGCTGCGCATCGGCAGTCTGCATCGCCTGATTCCTGACGTCGCCTGCTGATTCGACCATCAAGAGATCCGGGGTGCGCATGCTCCATCCCACGCCACTGGAGATCGCCATGGCAATCAGGCACAAGAATGTCAGCCAGCCAAGCTGCTTTCGAATCGGTCTGTCAAAGATCAACGGGGGTTTGGAGGGGGATTTCAGGGCGACGGTCGGTTCTTCTCGCCCCGAGAGCTGGCGGATGATTTGTTTCAGCTCATTCACCACCAGCCGGAACGAGGGGGGCCGGTCTTCTTTCTTTTTGCTGATCAGCTTTTCGATCAGTTCCTGCAGTTGAAAAGGCAAGTCTGCACGGGTGGCTGAAAGCGAAGGAGCCTTGTCATTCAAGTGCTTCATTGCCACCGAGATCGCTGTTTCGCCACGGAAGGGGGGCTTTCCGACCAGCATGTGCCAGGCCATGATGCCAAAAGAATAGATGTCGCTGCGTGAATCCAACGGTTGGCCATTGACCTGTTCGGGACTCATGTAAAGCGGCGTTCCCAGCGTCATTCCCGGTTGGGTGAGCGAAAGTCGTTCGCCTTGCAGAGTGAGTTGTGCCAGGCCGAAGTCTGCGACCTTTGCCTCAAGCTTGCTCGTCAGCAGGATATTTTCCGGCTTGATGTCGCGATGAACGATTCCATTTTCGCTGGCCACGAGCAGGGCGGATGCGACTTGCCGCAGAATGTGCAGAGCGACCTTCGTCTCCATGGCCCCCTTGCGATTGATATAGTCTTTCAGTGTGCGACCCTGAACGTACTCCTGCGCGATGAAGTTGACTCCTTGATCCTCACCCACCATGTAAACCTGGACGATGTTGGGGTGGTTGAGCGTTCCAGCTGCCGCCGCTTCGTGCCGAAACCGCTGAACGTATCGCTCGTCCGTGACAAACTCGGGGAGCAATATCTTGACGGCCACCTGCCGACGAAGGGACGTCTGTTCTGCCAGATAGACCTCTGCCATTCCCCCTTTGCCAAGCTTTCTGAGCAGTTTGAATTCACCCAGTTGGCGGGGAAGAACGCTCGACGAATCCGATGATGGCGCATTCTCGTTCGCGTCAGCAGGGTGTGAAACCTCATCATGTTCAGGTTCGGCCATGGTCAATGACTTCCGTTGAGTGAAGCACCCGAGGTGGCGACGCCCGTTGGGCCGCCGGGGAGCCAACGCCCCTGTTGCCCTTGTCTCCGGTCCAAACAGGGCATGAGAGATTTTCCGTCGGCGGGACCTCCCTTGGATTGTGGCCAATCTTTCGGAATTGCACCATACGAACAGCGGCGTAGCGACACCTGTAGAGGACGTTCCGCCCTTCTCAAGTGTATCAGAGCCGTCCACAGGCGTCTTCCTTGACTCTCTGGAAGGATGCCGTGAACACACCGCCTTGCGGAACTCAGATCCCGATCAGATTGCGGACCGCCGTAAAGGGCCATCCGGCCCAGATTCCCAGGCCAATGACGGTGAGATGAACGAGAACGGTCAGCCAGAAGATCACGCGGAAACTGACTTTCAGCGTCTTATGACGGAATATTTGTTGAGCCAGATGGGCGCCGGGCCAACCACCGAGAATGCTGAGCAGGTGGAGAGTGTTTTCCGAAACGCGCGGCAGGTTTTTGATCGACCTTCGCTTATCAATTCCATACAGCACGAACGCAGCCACGCTGCAGGCCACTGTCAGCAACAGGTAGATGGCCACGAACGGGGTGACCTTTGCTCCTTCGCGAGCCAGGGCCAATACCAGCAGAATCGACGTCCCTGCCAGCCACAAGATCACGGCGGTCGTGAACCAGCGTTGGATCCAGGCGAAAGGGTTCAGTCGAGCTAGCCACGATCGTGCCAAAAGTGAGTTCCTTGTTACTTTCGGCACCCTCGTAACGGTTCACGGGCCGGGGACGAATGCGGTCAGGGGATCAATGCGATGCGCCATTCAATGGCACGCGCCTCAAGCCGGAAACGTCCTCCGGGATCGGGATGACGCTCCTTTCAGGCAACCTGCAGGAGGTGACGCACGGTGGTCCGTGGCCTTTCTCCCCTTCGATTGCTCTGAACTTCAAGGTGCGATTTTGAATTTCGCGGAGACAACACCAGAATTATCGGCAATTTCACACCAGGCATCACGACATCGAACGAATAAATTTCCGTCGATTTTTGCTTCAAACCCTCCTTCGGCCCCCAGTTCCACCTCTTCCGAAAGTTCATAATCGGCAAAAATCACCGCTGTCAGTCGTCCCAGCCCGTCAGGTCCTCCATCGGCACTGACTGCGGACTCACTTTTACCAAGCTGCCACTGGCCGGTCGCCACATAGGAAACGGTGTCTCCCTTTTTGACCTGAAGGCGCGATGCCTGCCAGCCGCGATTCGCCGCCACTTTGACCTGAACCCCCGCAGGGCCCCGGCTTCGCTGAAATTTTGTCTTCCAATCCCAGGCACAAAGATCATTCCGGTAACCCTGGTCCATGTGCTTCAGGAACAACAGATATTCGAACTCGATTTCTCTCGACATTGAACCATAGACATCCTCGAAACTCGTCCGTCGCTGACTCATCAGGGCCATTCCGAGTGGTTTGAACCGGGGTGCATAGTTGGGGTTGGTTGAGAGAAGATGGCACAGAGCCCAGCGCCAGGTGTAGTTCTGCCAACTGTCTCCGGTTTTCTGTCCGGGGGCCGTAATTTCTGTCAGACTTTTGGGTTCACTCTGTTTGAGATAGGCCATCATCTCGTCAGAAATTCGCAAGCTGTCATCGTTTTCTCGCCAATGTGCACCGAGTTCTGCCATCCCTTCCGCGTACCAGGTGGGACCGGTCGTGCCGAACGTCTGATGACAGTATGCATGGACGGCCTCGTGCTGGGGAATCCCTCGCTGGGGAACGGCCCAGACCACGGATTTCGCAGCCGTGATCTGCCGTTCTCCCAGTTCGTTTTGCAGAGAACTGGTGACATTGAGCGTGATCCCGCCACTGCTTTCAATGCTCGGAAGAGCCGTTGCGGGAATCGATCCCGCAGGCCACCGATCCCGGTCGCGTACGACATTCATCTCAATGGTTCTGGTGTTCGGGCGACCATAGTATCGGGCCACCAGCAGGAGCATTTTTTCGAGTCGATCCAGCAACTCACCCGCTTCCTCGGCGGGCATGTCAGTTCGCAACAGAAAGTTGTCCGAGGTGTACTCACTCACCCCGGCATAGGTCGCGGTGGCAGCCACGCTGGTCTTCGGTTTGATTTTCTTCGCCGAACCTTTCGCGGATTGAGCCAGACCATCAGCCGGAACGATGGCCGCCGCCAGGCCGACCAGGGCCATTAAAGAGCACATGCGCCGCATCACGAAATCTCGATTGGAAAAAATGTTTTCCAAATTATAGCCAGGGAAGGACAGAATTCGCGCACTGGCCCCCCGAAAGGGACTGACTCAGCGGCGTCCCTGGCCCTCAAGCGGATTCGCAAGAGACATCGCCTCGTGTCGAGCGCGGACTCGCCAACGCACTTTCCCCGCACGAGATGAGCGCTCGTGGAAACCACTTCACGCACTGGCGACCGCAATAGGCGAGGGGAATGTTGCTGTTGATCGACTGAGCGTTTCTGATGTGGCATCCACGAGCATCTGACCAATGTGAGTGAAATTGGGCCTCATTTTCATCGACGGGAGTTGAATGTGATGCGGAGGTATGAGAGTTGCGAACCTCTACGCGGCCGTGCAGGCGGCTTGCTGAAATCGGGGTGAAATACGAGACACTTCAAGGTTCTCTTAATGTTCCTGAACTACCATGCTCGGACCTGCGTGCTCACTCCGAGTGAGGGGCCTGCCGGAGGATGAGAAGGGTCGTAGGAAGTGAATGTTCGTGTACATGCGGATGTGTGTGTTCTGTATGTGATCAACTAGTGAAGGCTGGTTACTAATCCTTTTTCTCGAGTAGATCGTCGATGAGTTATCTAATTGCCTATTTCGATCCCAGTGCGGGAAGTCTGTTATTGCAGGCCCTCGTCGGTGGGTTTGGCGGGATCGCTGTCGTGGGGCGATACCTGTGGATGCAGGTTCGCGGAAGACACGAAGAGCAACTGCTGTTCACCGATTCACAGGAGTTGTCGAGTTCGGCCCAGGTCGAAGCACAGTGAATTACGAGACGAGTTCTTTCAGGGATCGTTCTGCACGCGTCTTCTATTCGGGTGATGATGTCTTTCGGGCACTGACAGCAGACGCATATAAAGACTGGAAACTTGTTTCGGAGGTTCCGTTCTTCCAGCGGCGGATGCAACAGGGACAGATTGTTCCCACCCGCGAAATTCTTCCGACAGAAGCGTTGTCGTTTTCTCGTCCGGAACTTGCCGCGGCAATACTCCAGCATCAGCGAGTCCCCTTTATCAGCTATGCTTATGAGTGGCCATTCGTGATGCTGCAACAGGCGGCATTGCTGCATCTGGAGCTGATGTTCGAGGCCGTAAATAGTGGACTGACTCTCAAGGATGCATCTCCGTATAACATTCAGTTCCACGGTTCACAGGCCATGTTGATTGACATCGGTTCATTCACAAGGCTGCATCCCGGTGAACCCTGGCTGGCCTATCGGCAATTCTGTGAATTGATGCTGTTTCCGCTGCTGCTGCAGTCTTATCGTGGCGTCGATTTTCAGCCGTTGTTGCGTTCTCAACTGGAAGGGATCTCTGCTGCCCAGTTTTTACAGTGGATGCGTGGTTGGGATCTGTTCCGACCGGGAGTTTTCTCGCACGGGTGGCTCCATGCCTTATTAGAAAGAAACGCGCAGGCGACCTCGACGAGCACGGTGCGTGATCTGCAGTCGAGCGGATTTGATTCGAAACTCATCACGAAGCTGCTGCAGAAGCTGCAGAAACTGGTGAGCGGTCTCCGCTGGGTGCCCCAGCGGACGCAGTGGACCCAATACGATTCTTCCTTGCCGCACGTAGCAGACGACTTGCGTTCAAAATCGGAGTTTGTCCACGCCATCTGTCAGCAGAAGCAGCGGACGCTGGTCTGGGACCTCGGCTGCAACGACGGGCGTTACTCAAAAATCGCCGCCGAGTTCGCTTCGACGGTCGTGGCCATGGACCAGGATCACGCCTGTGTTGAGAATCTTTTCAGGTCTCTCGATGCGCGCCAGACGACGGTCCTGCCACTGCGGGTCGATCTGGCGAATCCGTCACCTTCACAAGGCTGGCGGGGGCGTGAGAGAACACGCCTGGAAGATCGAGGCCGTCCGGATCTTTTGTTGTGCCTGGGACTCATCCATCATCTGGTGATTGCCGCCAATGTTCCGCTACCGGATGTGGTCGACTGGCTGGCCAGCTTCCAGGCCGAACTCGTACTGGAGTTTCCTTCCAAACAGGACGCCATGGTCCGTGCGCTCCTGCGTAACAAGCGAGATCAGTACACCGACTATTCTGTTGAGTGCCTGGAGGCTGAGCTCTGTCGACACTTCCAGTTAGAGCAGCGTGTAAAGCTGCCATCCGGTGAGAGGACGCTCTACCACGCCATTCCCTTGAAAGGCCTCGATGTTTCAAGTGGGTGACACAGGATGTGACAAAGGGGATCGTTTCACCAGAGCAGGGTCGTCGTGGAAGAAATCTGCTGGCCGGAAGTGGTTCGTGACAAGGATTCCCCGATCAATCCGCGGCGCTACCCGAGGACGACGCTGCGGCTGTGACATCCAAGGTCGAGGTCTGCATTCATGGCTCGAATCGAAATCAAGTCCGTCGTGACGATGAAACGTGCTGTCGATCTCTGCACGCTCTGCGCGTTCGGGATTACACAACCACTGTTGACGGCACTGGCAAAGCAAACCATCTATTTACACGATCAACAGGTCGAATGGCGGGAAGTCGCAGTCCTGCTGCTGTTGCTCGTCATCGTGCTGCCTCTGGGCTTTGTGCTGCTCGATGTCGTGGTTCGAGGCCTATCGACACAGATAGAGTGTTACGGGCAGAACCTGATTCCGGTCGTCTTGCTGACAGTCGTCGTACTGTCACTGCTGAGGCCTTATCTGGTTTACGCCCAGCACTTTCTGATGCTTCCCGTGGGGTTGTTCATGCCGCCCCTCGCCATGACTGCGGCGTGGTATTTCATCGCACAATATGAAAAGCGACCGTTGCTACGATCCTGGATCTCGTGGATGTCTGTGGGGATCGTGGTTTTTCCACTCTCTTTTGCCTGGAACTTCGAACCCTATTCGGTCACGAGAACCACTGCGTCGAAGGGGGTGACCGCGGAATCTCCATTGCCTGTCGTCTTAATTGTGTTTGACGAGTTTAGTGGCAGAACGCTGCTGAACGGTGACATGCAAGTGGATCGGCACTGTTTTCCGCAGTTTGCACGACTGGCGGACATCTCGACCTGGTATCGTAACGCTTCGACCGTCAGTCCTCGCACCGACATTGCTGTCCCCGCAATCCTTTCAGGTCAGTATCCGGTGGTCGATCGGTCTCCCCTTGCCGACGAATACCCCGGCAATCTGTTTGAATTGATCGCGGGTTCAAAGTCGTTTGAGATGACGGTCTTCGAGCCCATTTCACGCTTGAGTCCCCCCTCGATTCGTCGGGATCGCCCTGTCTCTCTGACGCCCAATGAGAAGTGCACCCATCTGCTGGTGACTCTCGGGGCGGTCTACCCCCGGTTGATCTTTACGACGGATACTCCCGTCGTGTTTCCGCTGATTCCCCGTCCCTGGTTTGGTCTGCCTGCCATTCCCGTTGGCCAGGAGGGGATGTCCAGGGATGCCACGACGGGGCAGTTCCATTACGGCGGAGGCGAATACCGTGGACGGCAACTGGAGCACTTCCTGCGATGTCTGACCCCTTCGGCGTTACCTGGCTTCCGCTTTCTGCACGTCGTTTTGCCCCATTTTCCGTGGACGTTTCTTCCCTCTGGGGACCAGTACGAGTCCGAGCTTCAATCGTTCGACCAACCGTTCGGCGCCCGTGGGGAACTGGGTGAGTTCTGGGACGATGATCCGATCACCGTGGCGCGGAACGAATATCGCTACCGACTGCAGGTGGGCTATGTCGATCGCTTCATTGGTCAGGTGCTCGACCGACTGGAAGAGAACCATTTGCTGGAATCCTGTCTCTTGATTGTGACCGCCGATCACGGCGTTTCGTTTCGTCCGGGGCACTCGCGACGACTTCCGGATGCGGAAACATTGCCCGACATCCTGTCCGTACCGCTGTTCGTCAAATTGCCGGGCCAGTTGCAGGGGGCGATCAACGACCAGAATGTCGAGTCTGTCGATCTCATGCCGACGATTCTGCAGACGGTGGGCATCACCATTCCTGAGTCAGTGGAGGGGATACCGCTCTCAGAATCGCGTCGGCAACCGCGAAAATCTTTCTTTTACAAGTCGGACATGACCGTGTGTGAGCCAGACCTGCTGGTGAGGAAATGGCCAACAAAGGCCAGGTCCGACACGGACCCGTCGGGACTTGACCACCTGCCGCTGTCCGCGACCACCCATCCCGAGTGGCACGGTTTGAGGGTTGAGCAGTTCCCGGTTGATGACGAGACGATTGCTGTCACGCTACGTGATCTGAGTGATCCCAATCCGACGTTGCGGACGGCCGATTCGCAACTTCTGGTGTCTAGGTTAGTGAGTGGCCTGGTCAGGTCAGGTGACTTGCCCGCGGTGCAGACCGACGTGGTTCTGGCCATCAATGGCGTGATCGTCGATTCCGGCCGGACATCCTGGCGCGAATTTGATCAGCATGAGTTTCAACTTTTCAGTCCCGGATCCAGGGCGTCGGATGCTGAGGATCCGAATGAAATGTATATCGAACTTTATCTTGTCGAAGAGTCCGAAACCGGAACGCGATTGATTCGCCTTGAAGAAAAGGACTGACCACATCGGCGATGCTGCGGAACTGGTGGTTCGGTCAAGAGATGCAGAGATTCGACTTCCCCTTCGTTCCCCATTTTGTTTCCTCCGCCGTCGTTCCAGGAGCCCCCTCTTTGCGAACTTAACTGTGACAACGCCAACTCGGCCTTCTGTGAATTGGGAAAAGTCCTAGAATTCGCGGTCAGGCCTTGAGTGCGACCGATGGATAAGGAGGCGGGGATGCAAGGAAGCTTACCGCGATTCAAAGTGAAATCACTGTGTGCAAGCGGTACCCGACGATGGCGATCCGCACACGCGGAAGGCTGCTTACCCTGCTCCGGCACCGGTGAGGGCGAACGCTCGATCGAGCACTCGGCTGGTTGGGTGCTGCGACTGTGGCTCGTTCCGCTGCTGGCGATCTGCGGGCTGTGTGACGCCGCCGAGATCCCACCACCGTGGGTCGACGATGCGCAGTTACACGACGTGAGAATCGTGGGAACTCAGTTCGCGATGGCTGTCGGGGAACATGGCGCCATCTGGAAATCGTCTGACGGGGGGCGCACCTGGACTGCTGCGCACCTGGGACAAAACGTTTCGCTGCGAAGTCTTTGCTTCTTCGATGATCAAACCGGGTGGATTGCCGGCCATCAGCAGTCAGCCTATTCCGGGACAGAGAAAGGTGTGGTGCTGTCCACACAGGACGGCGGGGCCACCTGGCAACCTCTTGATTGTGAGCAGCTTCCGGGGCTCAATTACGTCCGCTTCTTCGGGATGGATGACGGTATTGTCGTCGGTCGGCCCACTCAACAGTCCCCCACCGGTATCTATAAAACCAGCGACGGCGGCAAGACGTGGCGAGGCGTGCAGGGTGAGGCGCCGCATAGCTGGAAAGCCATGTGTTTTCTGGAGCCGGAAATGGGTCTCGTTGGTGGGGCCGAAGGCCGCGTCAACATTATGGGGGGAGAGCAGCTTTTTCCGTCCAAATTGCAGCCCCAGGGATTTCGATCGGTCCGCGCCATCACACTCGCTGCCGATAACGTGGGCTGGCTCGCGGGAGATGGCGGTCTGGTGCTGAAAACAACGACCGAAGGGGTTGCCTGGGAAGTTCCCGAAGGTTCACTGCCGGAGGAAATGCGCGACGTCATGGACTTTCGGGCGGTCGAGGTTCGGGGACAGAACGTCTGGCTGGCTGGCTCTCCGGGATCGGCCGTGTGGCATAGTTCTGATGGTGGCCGCGAGTGGAAGAAGCAGTTGACCGGACATACCGCTCCGCTGTCGGCAATTCGCTTCACGAAGGACCAGCTCGGCGTGGCCGTCGGCGCTTTCGGGGTCATCCTGCGAACGGAAGACGGGGGCCAGTCGTGGCAGTCGGTACGCGGGGGTGGTCGTCGAGCGGCCGTGCTCTCGGTTCATGCCCGACCGGGGGGAACGAGTCCTGCGCTGCTGACAAAGCTGTCGGGTGAACAGGGCTATCGCAGTGCCGTCTGGATTGCGCAACGGGATGATCTCGGCCCGATGGCCTTGATGACCGAAAGCGAATCCGTGCTCCGGTCGGCCGTTCAGTTGTGCGGTGGCAACGCGGCTGATGTTCATTGGCAACTGCCCCTCACGCTGCCGGGGATCGAATTCTCGGCCCAGCAACTTCTCGCAGAATGGCAGAAGCAGACAGAAGGTCGGTTGCCGCAGACGCTCATGGGCACGATTGTGCGACAGATTCGGACATGGCGTCCCAACATTCTGGTGGTCGACCAGCCCCCCGCTGACGATGCCGTCGGACAACTGCTATTCAATGCGACCCTGAAAGCGGTGAAACTCGCCGCAGATACCAATCGGTATCAGGAGCAGACGGAAGTGACGGGCCTTGAGTCCTGGCGGGTGGACCGGGTTTACATGCGACTGGCGCCCGGTGCCTCAGGCGATGCCCATGTGGAACTGGACGAGTTTCTGCCTCATTTGAAGTCGTCGACGCGCACGGCAGCGGGGCCCGCGATATCACTGCTGCAGGGGGAAAGAGCTCCTTCCATCGATACGGTCGAAGCTCCCCGAATCGCGTACCGCTGGATCGGATTGGATGGCAAGCCAGCAGACGGGACGAGCGTTCGCGGAGTGACGTCGCGCGATTTCTTCGTGGGGTTGTCCCTCACACCCGGATCGGCGGGGCGGCGTGATTCAAGTCCGCTGGATGAAGAGAATCTGGAACGAAACCAGAAACTCGTTCAGAAGCAACGAAACTATACCGGTCTCTTTCAAAGATCGCTCGATGACCCGCGAGTGGCAAATCAGTTGATTGGCCAGCTCAACGGCATCGTGGACGGAATGGCGCCGGAGCAGGGGGTGGGGCTGCTGAGGGATCTGGCTAACGAGTATCGCAAGCGGTCGCAGTTTGAACTGGTCGAATCGACTTATGTCGAGTTGATTCGTCGATACCCCAACGAGCCTGGCTCGCTCGACGCCATGCGGTGGCTGTTGCAGTTCTGGTCAAGCAGTGAAACCGCGTGGCAGCGGACACAGGCCATGAAATCGGGCAGTTCAGTGGCGCAGTCGAATCCACTTCGAGGGAGCGTCATCCAGCAGGTCGGCGCACAAGTCGACGACGGAACCCAGAGAACGCGAAATGCTAATCTGGTCGATGGAAGTCTGGATGCCGTGACCCAGTCCAATATCGGTAGTCCGATTCGTCTGAATACGAAACTCGATCTCGATGCGACGCACTCGCGAGATAACAAGAGCACGCAGCCAGGGCGACTGAAGATCGATCCTGACGTTGACTGGAGGACGGGCGCCGTGGCGGAATGGCGTTCCCGTGCAGGAGCGCTGGCTAAAAAACTGCAAACGGCTTCCCCGACGCTCTATGGATCGCCCGAGATTCAGTTTCCACTGGCGGCCCTGCGACGCAGCGAAGGAACCGTGCGTGCGGGTGATGCCATCATGCGGAACTTCGTTACGAACGCGATCAATCCCGAGATCAGGCAACTGGCAGAACGGGATCTGTGGGCCTCGTTTGCCACTCCCGAAACTCCGACGTGGCTGGCTCATTGTGAGCGAGTCCTCGAACGACCTGTGCTTGACGGGTTGCTGTCAGATCCCTGCTGGGTCGAGGCACAGGAAATCTTCCTCACTGAATCGCCGACAGCGGGTGACGATGTCGAGGAAACGGGTGCTCGAAGACGGTCGATGATGATGCTGGCTTATGATACCCAGTTCCTCTTTATCGCTTTGCGTGTACCGCGTGAAGCGGCCGCTCCTCAGGATCGCCCCCAGACCAACGGACGCTATCATGACGCAGATCTTTCACGACATGACCGGGTGAGCGTGCGACTGGATATCGACCGCGACTATTCCACGTGGTACGAGTTCCAGATCGACCAGCGGGGCTGGACGGCGGAAAGCTGCTGGGAAGACCGCAATTGGAATCCGACCTGGTATGTCGCTGCTGAGATGGACGAGACTGACTGGAGAATCGAAGCCGCGATCCCCTGGAAGGATCTCTCCCCGACGCCCCCGCAGCGCAGTACGATCTATGGGTTGTCCGTGTTGCGGACGACCCCCTCGGTCGGCCTGCAAAGCTGGACGCAGCCCGCCACGGCACGGATTCAGCCCTCTTCGTTCGGGCTGCTGAAGTTTGAGTGAGGCTCGACGTTTCGTCCGGCTGAATGGACTGTGGTGCCCCGGCCCGTGATCCGATGACCGTGGCATAGTCGTTTGTCACGTACAACTGTATTCACACGGTACTCACGAGGGCGGACCCGAGGTCCGCGACCCTGCATGCAGAATCAACAGATCGCCGAGATGTTCACCGAGCTTGCGGACCTGCTTGAGCTTCAGGGGGCAAACTCGTTTCGCGTCCGTGCTTACCGAAATGGAGCTCGAACGCTGGAGAATCTGTCTGAGTCGGTCGCTGATCTGGTGCATCTGCCGGGGGGAGGTCTTGAGCGACTGGACGGAATCGGGAAGGATCTGGCTGCCAAGATTAAAGTCGTCATCGACACGGGCGCGCTTCCCCAACTCGAGGAATTGAGACAGCAGGTTCCGCGCGGCGTCGTCGATATGCTGCGCATTCCGGGGCTGGGCCCCAAGAAGGTGGCGGTCCTGTTCAGCGAACTCGGCATTATCTCTCTGGAACAGCTGAAGGAAGCGTGCGAGGCGGGAAAGATTTCCGAACGAAAAGGGTTCGGCAAGAAAACCGAACAGGCCATTCTCGAAGGGATTCCGCTGGCTCTGGAGGCCGGTAAGCGGTTCCTGATCAGCGTTGCGAGAGAATCCGCCGAAGAGATCGTTGCCGATTTGAAGCAGCTTCCCTCAATCCGGCAAGTTTCCGTGGCGGGATCGTGTCGCCGTCGGAAGGAAACCTGCGGCGATCTGGACGTTCTGGCGACGTCGGATGATTCTGTCGCTGCGATGGATCGACTGGCCGTGCATCCGCTGGTCGAGAAGGTCCTGGCGCGCGGGGAGACCAAGCAACGTGTTCGTCTTCGCTCGGGAATAGAGCTGGACCTGCGTGTCGTGCCGGACGAATCGTACGGTGCCGCGATGCAGTACTTCACTGGGTCGAAAGAGCACAACATCGTCATTCGCCGACGGGCGATTGAACGCGGATTCAAGTTGAACGAATACGGCCTGTTCCGGGATGACACCTACGTCGCCGGGCGAACAGAAGAAGAGGTCTACGCGGCGCTCGACTTGCCGTTCATTCCTCCAGAGCTGCGAGAAAATCGGGGCGAGATCGAATTGGCCGAGGCGGGTCAGTTGCCTTGCCTGATCGAACTGGAAGATATTCAGGGCGATCTGCACATGCACACGACGGCGTCCGACGGTACGGCAACCATTCGCGAGATGGCCGAAGCGGCGAAGGCCCGCGGCCTGAAATATATCGCCATCACCGACCACTCAAAGCGCGTCAGTATGGCCAACGGACTGGATGCGACTCGACTGCGCGAACACTGGGCCGAGATTCGTAAGGTTCGCGAGGAAGTGGAGGGAATCGAAATCCTGTGCGGGATCGAATGTGATATTCTGGAAGACGCATCGCTCGATCTGGATGATGAGGTTCTGTCAGAGGCCGACTGGGTCATTGCCGTCCTGCACTATGGTCTGAAGCAACCCCGTGAAATGATCATGAAGCGCCTGCTGGCCGCTATTCGCAATCCCCATGTGGATGCGATCGGACATCCCTCGGGGCGAATGGTGGTGAATCGGGCCGGGGCGGATATCGATTATACAACCTTCTTTCAGGCCGCTGCCGATCACGGTGTCCTGTTAGAGATCAATGCCAGCCCCTACCGCCTTGATCTGGACGATGTTCAAGCAGCCGCTGCCAAAACGCACGGAATCAAGATTGTCATCAACACGGACTCACATAGCCCCAGCGGATTTGCGACTTTGCGATATGGCGTGGATCAAGCCCGGCGGGCGGGGTTGACCAGGGATGATGTCGCGAATACCCGGTCGATCAACGACTTCAAAGGCCTTCTCCGAAACGCCTGACGAGAACCGAGCCAGCGGTTCGGGCATTGCCTGTTCTCGATCGCTGCCAGGACTGCCCTGACACTCAGGCCGCACTTCTCGCCAAGGGTTTGGAACGGAAATTGCTTTGTGAGTGTTTTGACAGTCACTTTGTCAGCTTCAGAACGCAATTCTGTGATCCAGTTCCCGCCTTCATTCGTTCACCGATATTGGTCAGCTTGCTGAAGATGTTTGCGTAAGAGGATTTGAAGACAATGCATATGCCGATGTTTGATCCAATGTACTTCCTATTTATCGCGCCGGGGTTGCTCCTGTCGTTGTGGGCCAGTCACCGGGTGCGAACTGCCTTTGGACACTATTCGCAGGTCGGTACAGCACGGGGGCTGTCGGGGGCTGAGGCTGCGCGGCAACTGCTGAACGATGCCGGTCTGAGTTCCGTCGGGATTGTGGAGACAGAAGGTCAGCTTTCGGATCACTATGATCCGCAACTGCGGCGATTGGCGCTGTCACACGAGGTCTACCATGGCCGGTCAGTTGCGTCGATCGGTGTGGCGACGCACGAAGCGGGACATGCCATTCAGCACGCGACCAATTACGGGCCGCTCGGACTCCGGTCGATGCTGGTCCCGGTCGCCGGCATTGGGTCGAGCCTGGGTTACATGGTCATGGCAATCGGACTGTTCGTGCATCCGTGGGTTTTTCTGATCGGAGTCGCCATCTTTTCCATGACGCTGCTGTTTCAGATCGTGACGCTGCCCGTGGAGTTTGATGCGTCTGCTCGAGCGAAGCAATTGGTCGTCGATGCCGGTATCATCCTGCCGCAAGAGCGAGAAGGGATGGATAAGGTTCTGGATGCCGCTGCGCTCACCTATGTTGCTGCTGCCGTGAGTACGCTGTCTGTGATTCTCTACCATCTTTTCCGCTCAGGCCTGTTGGGCGGGTCTCGTGACGATCGATAGTCTTAACAGAGGGCGGGATCGGCGAATGTCGATCCCGCTCTTTCTATCGTTCCCGCGGGAGACGAGATCGAAGACCCGAACCGGGCCTGTTTCCGTCATGTTGCTTCAGAAGAGTCTCTCTGATTGACGCCTGGCGTCATCACTCGGAAGTGCCCTGTTTCATTCCAAGGGACCGCCATGCTTGAGAACTCACCGGTCGTGGCGAGTGCACTCCCAAATGGACTGGATCTTTCCTTTCTTCAAGACTTCTATCTGCGGCTTCCCTTTTTGAAACGGGAGGGATGTTTCTCGCTTGGTCCACTGGGGAGTACAACCGTTCTCGCTCGGTTGCTGGCCACCGCTGGGGCGGACGTCATTGCCACCCGACAGGGGCACATCTCCCAATCCACAGATTACGAAGCTCTGCGGGCGGACGGTTATACGGTGGGCGTTCGCCACGCCCAGCAGCATGATCAAGGTCTGGCCAATCTGGCGAGGGGATTTGAAGAACTTCTCAAGGGGCCCGTCGACATTCATTTTTATGCGACCCCGGCTGGGAACAGGGGGTTTGATTGGCATTATGACGCGGAAGAAGTCTTCGTGCTGCAGACGGGTGGTGCGAAAACCTGGTGGCTCAAAAAGAACACGGTGAATCCGTGGCCTCTCATGGACGCGATTCCCCAGGATCAGCGATTCGAACGGGAAGTGATGGGGGCCGTCAAGTACGAACTGCATGAGGGTGACTGGCTTTATATCCCGAGTGGATACTGGCATCGGACGAGCGCTGAAACCGATTCCTGTTCCCTGTCGGTCGGAATCCGTGCCGCCACGGCGATGGATGTCTATGAACTTCTGCGGCCTCTTCTCTTCCGATCTCTCTTGTGGCGTCAGCGTCTCCCGTTACCCGGCTCGACAGCGGATCCCGATGGACTGCGGCGACAGTACGGGGCAATCGTTGATGATTTGGCGCAGGATCTCTATGAATTGCTCCACAATGAGCAGTTCATCCAGACGATGATGAATCATCCGCTGCGCCACTAAGCCAGCTACGTCTCAATCGCTCTTCAGACGAGAGCCGTTTCATTCTTGCCGGGCTGACGAGCCGCGGTCTGATGCTGCTGCTGCGTCGACGAATAGGAATAGCAGTAATCCAGCGCAGCCCCCCAGGCGAGGTGGCTGACAATCATCATCGCGTTTCGGGCGAGCGATTCCTGCGGTGCGCTGGCCTTACTGTTGGCGGCCGGGAGCGCTGCAAGGTAATTGGCCGCCCAAACCGCCATCCCGTACGCCATTCCCCGGGGGATTGATCGCGTTCGATCTCCGTGAGTGACCGCTCCATAGAGCAGCCCCATCAACGAACCGTAGCCGTAGTGCGCTGTCCAGACTGTCGGTTGCTTCAAGTCCGTTTCGAGAACCTCCCGGACCTGCGCCACTTGAGCGACGTCTTCAACAATTTCCTGAGGCGGCAATGGGTACTGGTCCTGCGGCGGGAGGATTTGCTTGCAAGCAACCATGACCCCGGTCATCGGGGCCGTCGCAATCAGTCCAGAGATCGCTCCTTCGAGTAACGACGTTGTGAGGCACGAGTCGGCTTTCATTTTGATCTCTCCTCCTTCGGCGGAATTTGGTACCTGTGGAAACCTGATCAAAGAGCGGAAACTCCGCTTACGCCAGCGCGCTTACGCCCGCGTCAGACCGGGTTTCCCTGAAAAAGCGTTACAAGCGAGTGGGCCTGCCCCAGTCGCTGAGCCAAATTTCCGATGAAAGACCGTCAGCCACGGCCTGACACGCGGAGACCCAGTCAGGATGGATATGTTGGCAAATGACGTACCGACCTGGGTCGATCGACGGACGCGATACGAAACCTGTGGCAAAGCTGTCCTCGCCCGGGACTCGAGTGTTCCAGGTCTCACGGGGAGACTGGTGAGGCCAGGGGCCCCGGTCTCGCCGAAGAATCGGAAACGCGTTTCTGCGACAAAAAATCTTGACGTGTTGTTGCGTGTCTCGTATGATCACCAGCCGCGAATACGAACGATGGTCACCCGTTTCGTTTTGGAGCAATGGGACCTGTGTCTGAGGAGAACGATTCACGGCGACAGGAGCGACGGATCCGGGTTGATTCCGGCTCGTTTCCGATATTTGGAAGTTGCTCATGTTGCTCAAATTGAGCAACTTCAATAACGGCGGCAGGTGCCTGAAAAATAGGGGTTTGTGTCGAAGTTGCTCAACTTGTTCAACTTGCTCAACACATTTTTTTCTGCGAGGTCAGTTGATCGGAAAAGTGAGGCCGCGGCGGGCCAACACCCCGAGTGTGGAGCGGTCCCGGATCCCCGGGTGCGGGGACGATGGAGATGCGGGGTTGGCGACAAGGTTTGCGAGGGCGGATCCTCTGAAACGCCCGTCAGGATTTTTCCTGCTGGTAAATCGCCAGGATGACGTCTTCGACCGTTTTGAATTTCGTTTTGCCGCCGGCGACCGCGTCGATTTTTTCACGGGCTTCGACAGAATTGAAGCCGAGGCTGATCAGGGCTTCCATCGCCTCACCCAGGACACCTTTTTCGGCCGTCTTGGCTTCGGGAAATTCCTTAGCGACCATCAGGGCGAACTTGGCCATTCGCCGACGCAGTTTCGCCACGATCCGCTCGCTCATCGCCGGGCCAATCCCCGGGAGCAGGCTCAGTTCTTTGACATTCTGTTCTTCAATGGCTTCGGCGACTTCCCGGACAGGCCGGACCATCGAGCGGAGCGTCTTTTTTACTCCCATGCCGTCGACTGAGCAGACCAGCTCGAAGAATTCGAGTTCCGCTTCGCTGAGAAAGCCGACCAGTCGGGGAGTCAGTCGCCCCTGCTGCGGATTTCCTTCCAGGTACTCGATGGTCTTCAGGCTGACGGTATCGCCCAGCAGCGACTGGAGCTGGCGGCGAACAAATTCGGGCACGAAGACTTCGTATTCGAAGGGGCCGACATCAATCCGGGCTTCGGCTTCGCCCAAGCGGACGAGTTTACCTGTAATGCGAGTAATCAACCGAAATCCCTCCTTGAGATGGCTTTGATGGGGCCGCGTGCTGGATCCGTCAGGCGGGCATCACCACTTGGTGGTGGCTGCGCGTTCCAGTGTGAAGACGGCGGTTCCGTTTCGGAAGAGTGTGACCGTCCCGGTGGACTGACTGACCGTAATGGCCATGGCAAGGGTATGGGCAGAGATCGCGGCAGCGGTCTGGTGCCGTGCGCCGAGTCCCTGCGGCAGGCCAGGCGGAGATGACTTGGGCATCAGGTAGGTACCGGCACTCAGGACGGTTCCGTCTCCCTGAATGATGAAGGCGCCGTCGATCAGCGCGTACTCTTTCATCGTCTCCGAAAGACTGGGGTCCAAGACATTGCGGAGCTGTTTCGAGTAACCGTGGAACGGGTTGAGCACCAGTTGTTGGGCATTCCTCAACACGTTCCGGGCGTCACCGACGACGAACATGGCACCGACCGGGTGTGCTTCACGCCCTTCTGCGGCAATCTCAACCGCAAGCGAGAGGATGCGGAGCATGACGGCGGGGCGGACGACGTCGACGCCGCGGCGATTCTTTTCTGACAGCATGGCCCGGAAGTGGGCTTCGGGTTTGGTGACCGTGATGCTGTCGAGGCGTCGACCGTCGGGGCCGGTCACACAGATGACGCTGGTCTTTTCGTGCAGCAGGTTTTGGGACGAGGCCAGCAGCTGACCCAGATTCGCCCGGTCCATCCGTGACAGCGAGGCATGCAGGCCTTCGAAGACATGCGTGTCTTCTCGCTCAATGTGGAAATCTTCGCTGTGTTCCGTGGTGACGATCAGCAATCGCCCTTTCCATTGGGACAGGGTGTCCCAGGGAACGCTTTCCACGCGGTCGATCGCGATCAGAAGTGCCTGAGCACCGAGTGATTCGACCAGTTGCATGGCCTGCTTGATGATGAGTTGCGTCAGTCGTGGAATGCCCGGCAGTCGGGCGGGGCGCTGGTCGGGTTGAACCCCCGCTTTGGCCAATAGCAACGCGTCAATCGTGCGCGTGTCTTTGGCATCGATCAACTGCTGCCGGAACTCTGGCAGCTTCAGCAGTTCGGCGAGCCCGGCCAGCACCTCGACGTGCGTTTGCAGTAGTTTCCGTCCGATGACCAGCAGGACCACCAGTTTGACGCTTTGGCCGCTCGGGACACCATAATCGATACCGGTACGGCTGCGGCCGAGCACGACTCGGAAATCACCATCCCAGTCGACAAAGGCATGTGGAAGGGCAAAGTCGCTGGAAACAAGAGTTTGTGCGGCCGCTTCTCGTTCTTCGATAGCCTGGAGAACGGTGTCCGGCGCGATCCCTTCATCTTCCCAGTTGGCGGCCTGGACGAGCGCTCGAATGGCGGCAGGCCGCTGTTTCACGGTCAGCTCGACAATCCGAATTGCGCTTACCAGGTCACCAAAATCCAATGTGATATCTCCACTTGCAGACTTGACTGAAGGGTGTGCCGGGAAATGGGATTGATCTTATAGTTCATGCAGGTTGAGGCTGGCAACCACGTTCGGACAGTTCTTGTTAATATGCTATGATCGGCGATCGAGTCTTTCTTACCAAAGGCTCTCATTCTCCTAAAGTACGACACCCGTTTTTCGACGCCTCGCAGGTGTTTTTGAGGGACTGCATCTATGAAGACCGCCACCGGCTGTACTGTCATTTCCAACGGGACCGCGGTCATCGGAACCGGCGCTGCGCCGATAAAGGACGCCACGATCGTGATCCGCGATGGGAAAATTGCCTACGCAGGACCCGTTGCGCAGGCCCCCGAGGTTGAGCCGGACGCGACCGTGATTGATGCACGAGGAGGCACGATTCTTCCCGGTCTGATCGAAGCACACTTCCATCCGACGTACTTCAACGTCGAGGCACTGGAAGACCTCGATATCAAGTATCCCGTTGAATATGTGACGCTGCTGGCGGCGAGCAATGCCAAGCTGGCTCTGGAGTGTGGCTACACCTCAGCACGCAGCGGTGGCAGTCTGTTCAATATCGACGTCTGGCTGAAAAAGGCCCTGGAGTGCGATCTGGTGCAGGGGCCCCGACTGGCCGCCAGTGGTCGGGAAATTTGTGGTGTCGGGGGGCTGATGGATTGGAATCCCGACTATCGCAAGATCGGTATGGATGGGCTGGTGCTGCTGGTGAATGGGCCGGATGAGGCACGTGCCGCCGTGCGAAAACTCGTGAAAGATGGTGTGGAGTGGGTGAAGACCTACCCCACCGGCGACGCCGCCTCACCGGATGTCAATGATCATCACACCTTGTGTATGACATTCGAAGAGATGCACGCTGTTGTCGCGACGGCTCATAACCATGGCCTCAAAGTGACGGGACATTGTCGCGCGACCGAGGGGATTAAGAATGCCCTGCGAGCGGGTTACGACACTCTCGAACACGGCACTTTCGTCGACGATGAGGCGCTCGAGATGATTCTGGAACGAAACACCCCTGTCGTGCCCGCCTTGTACTTTGAGCTGGCCAGCATCGAACGTGGATCGGAATTTGGCCTGTCGCAACGAGTAATCGACGGTCACCAGGAGACCCTGGAGGGTGGGGCCGAGAGTGCCCGGCGCATCCTGAGGGCAGGGGGCCGCCTGGGGATGGGGGGGGATTACGGTTTTGGTTGGAACCCACATGGCCAGTACGCCCGTGAACTGTCCTTTTTCGTCAACTACGTTGGTCTGACACCCCTCGAAGTGCTGACGTGCGCCACGAAGACGGGTGCGGAAATCCTGGGCCGCGAACACGAACTGGGCACGCTGGAAGCGGGCAAACTGGCCGATGTCCTGATCGTGGATGGCGATGTGATTGGCAATATTTCGCTTCTCGAAGACCGGAAGCGGTTTATTGCCGTGATGCAGGGGGGAATTATCAAAGCGGGAGAGCTGTTCCGGTCGCAGGCATGAAATCCCTGTGTGTCGGGCGGATTCGCCTGTTTGAAATCGCGGGTCCCTCCGAGGGGCGAGGGATGACGTTTTGTCGCATCCGGCTGTCGCGGCGGGGCACTGTGGTGCTTTCTGCCAGTTGTAAGGTTATAATAAACCGGAGCCGCCGAATGGTCCCGCCCCGTTTGCCCGCCTGACTTGATCAACCCATCGGTACGAGAACAGTTCGTACCTCGCTCGCATGACAGAGGATCGCTGTGTCCCACCTTCACCTGTTTGACGTGATCAAATCAACGTCCGTATTTGTTTCGCGACTGGCCGAAACGCTTCCGGTTTGTTGGGCAAGTTCGAGATCCCTTGCGGCAGGCCTTGGCGTCGCTCCTGACGGATGCCGCCTGAAAACGTCGGCAACTCGGGGAGAGTTGTGGAGCGGGATGGTGGGCATCTGTGCCCTGAGCTTTCTGTTTCTGACAGGTTGCGAACAGTCAGAGACGATCTCGGAGTATACGGTTCCCAAACATGAAACCCTGCAATCGTCCGAGTTTCTCGCAGAGTATGAGCGGACGCATCCCAAGCCCGAGCGGATGATTGGTCTCGTCATTCCGCGAAGCTCTCTGCTGTGGTTCTTCAAACTGCAGGGAAACATGGACGCGATTGCGGCACGGGAGAGCGAGCTTCGAGAGTTCTTCAAGGGATTAAAGTTCGGGCCTGCCGACGATCTGCAGTGGACCCTTCCCGAAGGTTGGCGCCAGCAGCCCGGGAACGAGATGCGACATGCGACGATTCTGCTGAGCGGAGAACCACCGATCGAGATGTCGGTGACGAAATTTGCTTCCCGGCAGGATCTTCCAGTGACAGACCAGGTGGTCATGAATATCAACCGCTGGCGAGGCCAGTTATCGCTTCCTCCGATTGAGAGTGAGGATCTGGATCAGCAGGCCGAAAAGCTGCCCGTCGGCGATGGAGTCGCTTACTGGCTCAACATCGTCGGTCGCCCGCAACCAAAGCCGGCGAGTATGAGTCTGCCTCCTGCCCAGACGGCACGTAACCAACCCGCGGCCACGGAAGGGGGGGCTGACAAGCCGTCGCTTCCGTTCGACAAACCCGAAGGATGGACTGAAGGACCTCCTGCAGCGTTTGCGGTCGTCTCGCTGCAGGTTGCCGATGGCGAGCAGAAGGCCTCGGTGACAGTCACGCGTGCGGGTGGAAATCCGCTGCTGAATGTGAACCGGTGGCGTGGTCAGGTTGGGCTGGGGCCGCTGACAGAAGAGGAGCTGGCGCAATCAGCACGTCAGGTAAGCGTCGGGGGGCTCAAAGGAAGCCTGTACGAGATGACCGAGGGGGACCGGTCGATTTTCGGTGTAATCGTCGAAGAGCAGGGACAGATGTGGTTCATCAAGCTGATGGGTGATGCACCGCTCGTCGAACGGGAACGGATTCGATTCGAGGAATTCCTGAAGTCTCTCAATTTGAAAAGTGGATCGTGAAGCCTCTGGTCTGCGGGACCGGGGCAATGACGCAGCGGTAAGTGGACTCAAGTTGTGATTAATGCTCGTTTCGAAAACCTCGAAACGAGTGACTGCAATAACTAACTGCGGACTTCGATCGAGATGGTCCTGTAGCTGACGGCGAGGTGTTTAATGGCAACAGATGGAACGCTGACCGGTGAAAAATCGAGCTCGGTAGCAACTGGCAGTGCGCTGTGGCGTGGAATCAAAACGGTTCTGGAGCCTGCGGCGTCATTGAAGTTGACGGTCGTGCTGTTCGCCTTATCCATTTTTCTCATCCTGGCGGGGACGTTCGCTCAGGTTGATATGGATATCTGGGAAGTCATCGGACTTTACTTCCGGTGCTGGTTTGCCTGGGTGCCGTTTCAGGTCTTTTTCCCCGCATCCTTCTTTTCGGAAGATCCCTGGATTGTTCCTGGCGGAATCTACTTCCCCGGCGGAAAGTTGCTCGGTCTGCTGTTAGCCATCAACTTGCTTTCCGCACATCTGGTGCGGTTCAAAGCCGTGGCCCGGGGTCAGCGGCTGTTTGCAGGGCTGGTCAGTATCGCGCTGGGTTGTCTGGTCACCTGGGCGATTGTCGCGGCCGGTGGAAACTCCCGAGGTATCCAGGGTGAGCCTTTAGTTCCTTACTCGACGCAATGGATCGGGTATCAGGGGTTCCTGGGTCTGGCCGCGATCGCGGCGGGATTTGGATTCTGGATGCTGCTTCAACAACCGCTGTCAAAAGCCAGCGATGTCTGGAGTCGCCAGATGTTCCTGCGTGTCACGACAGGGGGGACGGGGATCGGCCTGCTGGTGCTGATGTTCTGGTTCATTTCACGCGGTCAAGCAGGGCGGCCGACGGATGCATCGCTCCGAATTCTGTGGCAATTGACTCAGGGGACCGTTGCGTCGCTGGCTCTGCTCGGGGGCTGCTGGGCGGTCTTCGGCAAACGGGCCGGGATCGTGCTACTGCATGGCGGTATCGGTCTCATGATGTTCTACGAATTGCACGTGGCACTGACGGCCGTTGAAACCCAGATGAATCTGGTTGAAGGGGAGCGGACAAACTACGTACACGATATTCGTACGATCGAACTTGCCGTCAGCGATGTCACCGATCCGCAAGCGGATAAGGTCATCGCGATTCCGAAATCACTTGTTCTGGACACCAAGCCAATCGACCACCCCGATTTGCCGTTCCGGATGACCGTGTCAGGATATCTGAAAAACGCGAGGATTCGCGGTGTCACGTCCAAGGACAAAAACCCCGCCACGGCCGGCGCGGGGCTGGTCTGGATGGCTGACGAAATCAGGGCAAGCACCGGAACCGATAGTGACAGCAAAGTCGATTCGCCCGCCGCGTACGTGACCCTGGAATCGAAGGCGGACGGAACACCGCTGGGGACCTATCTGGTCAGTTGGACGTTGTCGATGAGTGATGAAGTCGATGAGGTCCGCGTCGGGGATAAGGTTTACCAGATCGCTCTTCGTCCCAAACGCTACTACAAAAGCTACGTCTTCGAGCTCAAGGACGTCAGCAAGAAAGACTACCTCGGCACCAATACGCCCCGCAGCTACGCATCAACCGTCCATATCCAGGATTCAGATCGCAACGTGGACGAGGTCAAAACGATCTGGATGAACAATCCTCTGCGGTTTGCGGATGAGACCTTCTATCAGAGTGGTTACTTCCGCGAGCCAAGTTCGGGCATTGAGCATGCCACTCTCTCGGTGGTGGCCAATACGGGCTGGATGATGCCCTACGTCGGCTGCATGCTCGTCGGAATCGGAATGCTGACCCATTTCATGACATTGCTGATCAACTTCCTCACCCGAGGTGAAACGGTCAACTTGTCTGCGGAAGAGGCTGAGCGCGCAGCGCGGCTGGCCAGCAAGCTGGGGATGAAACCGACGCTTCCCGTTTCCGCTCAGCCGGAAAGTCCTCAGGCGGATGCACCGAAAGAATGGGCGTCGTGGTTGTTTGCTTCTGCTCTGGCAATCTGCGCAATCACCTATTTCGGCAGCGTGGCTGCACCGCCGAAGCCAAAAACACTTTCGATGGATTTGTATCGGTTCGGGCAGATCCCTGTGTTGTCAGAGGGGCGTACGAAGCCGCTCGATACGGCTGCGACTTCTGCGCTGCTGGCAATTTCGGGGCGAACCCGTGTGACCGTCGGTGAGGAAGGTGCCAAGCAACGAATTCCCGCCATTCAATGGCTGCTGGAAGTCATCTCGGAAGCCAAGGTCGCCGATGAGCGCGAGATCTTCCGTGTCGAGAATCTGGAAGTCCAGGAAACGATTGGTGTCAAGAAACGCGAAGGCATGCGGTACTCTCGCAGCGACATTCGCAAGAACGGCGAAGAGTTTGAAAAGCAGGTCCGGCTGGCTCGAAGCCAGGCCAAGGAACGCAAAGAGATCAGCGTCTACCAGAAGAAGATCCTGGAACTGGCTGAGAAGGTTTCCACGTTTGATAACCTGGTATTTGCATTCGGGCTGCAGCACCGCATTCGGGGTGAAACACAGCAGGAAGTCCTCAGGTCATTCCAGATGGTCAGCCAGTTTGCAGAGGCACTGGAAGAAGAAGGTCAGCCCGTGTTCTCTGTCTGGCCGAAGGATGCCGAGGACAATTGGCATATTCTGTCACGCGCCTGGTTGCTCGATATCCCTAACCGGATGAAAAAGAACGGTGAAGAAGATCAGGTGGTCGCCGCCTGGGAGCAGGTTCTTAAGGCGTATTCCGATGAGAAGCCAGCCATGTTCAATCAGGCTGTGGATCGGGTGCTCGAACTGGTGTCGAAGGACCGTCCCAGCGACGTGAATCCTTCGATCATTCGACTGGAGTCGTACTTCAATTACGCTCAGCCATTCACGCACGCCAGTCGAATCTACATTTTGGCGTTCGTGCTGAGCGCACTCGGCTGGCTGTTCTGGCCACGAGGCTTTAACCGGGCTGCCTTCTATGTACTGCTGGTGACGCTGGTGGTGCACACGGCGGCCATCGTTGCTCGACTGATTATTTCGGGTCGGCCGCCTGTGACCAATCTCTATTCTTCGGCCGTCTTCATCGGCTGGGGATGCGTTGTGATGGGGCTGATCTTCGAACTGATCTACCGTATCGGGATTGGTAATCTCGTCGCTGCCGCGGCCGGGTACGCGACCTTGTTAATTGCAGACGGTCTTGCTTCCGACGGTGATACGTTTACTGTGCTGCAGGCGGTGCTCGATACGCAGTTCTGGCTTGCAACGCACGTGACCTGTATCACACTTGGCTATGCGACGACGTATCTGGCGGGGCTTTTCGCGATTGCCTACATCATTCGTGGCGTCTGCACACCGTCGCTGTCAGCCAAAGAAGGTCGCGACATTCACCGGATGATCTACGGAACGCTGTGCTTCTCGATCTTCTTCAGTTTCGTTGGTACGGTGCTCGGAGGTCTCTGGGCCGATGACTCGTGGGGACGCTTCTGGGGATGGGATCCCAAAGAAAATGCCGCTCTGATCATCGTGCTGTGGAATGCGATCGCTCTGCACGCTCGCTGGGGCGGGATGGTGAAGGAACGTGGTCTGGCGGTGCTTGCCGTTGCCGGCAACATCTTTGTGAGCTGGTCATGGTGGGGCGTCAACGCATTGGGAGCGGGTCTGCATTCCTATGGATTCAAGCAGGGAACGATCCGCAACCTCGGGCTATTCATTCTCTTTAACCTGGTGATCATCGGGATTGGAATGTTACCGAAATCCGCATGGTGGAGCCTGCGGGAAAGGAAAGAGCCGTCCGTTACGCAGTAGCCGCGTGGCGTTGATTCCCGCAAACAGCCCTCATCGACTTGGGTCGATGAGGGCTGGTGAATCATCGGCTGCGTCACTTTTGCGGCCAGGAGGGACGACAAACGCGAGTAAGATCAGCCCCGCTGTTCGTTTGGCGGTCACTTGAGACCCTGCAGGGTGGAGCAAGGTTGTAAAAATAGCAATTTAGATCATGTCCAGCCTGCGATGGGATCGCTGAGGTGGACGGGAGCAGGTGGCGCAGATGCCGTCGACTTCGAGGCGGTGTCCCGACATGCGAAAACCATGCGTGGCGGCCACGGTCTCGAGTACGTCTGAGATCATCTCGTTCGGAAACTCGATCATCTCACCGCACTTTTTGCAGATGAGGTGATCGTGTTGCGGGTAGCCGTAGTCGTGTTCGTAAACTTCCCGATCGTTGGCGCGAGCCACCTTTCGGATCAGGCCTGCCTCTTGTAAAAGATTCAGCGTCCGGTAGACGGTGCTGCGGCTGGCTTGCATGGATCCTTTACGGCCAGCAAGGCTGTCAATCCACTGATCGGCATCGAAATGGTCGTGCGTAGAGTAGATCGCGGTCACCACGGCTTCCCGTTCGGGGGTTAGCCGCATTTTTTTGGTCAAAAGGAATTCACGGAACTTATCAACCGGGGCAACGGTCACGTTCATCGTGGCCAGATCCGACACGAAACACTCTCCCATCTCACACGAGATAATTCAGTAGCGCACTATTTCTATTTTGTATCGACCTCTCTTCAAGATCAATGACTAATGCGATACCGAACGCCCGAAGGGGGCGATTCAGCCAGTGGCTGAAGAGGTGTCACTCGTCAAGGTCGAGACCGAGAGAATCAAACATCTTTGACAACGCGGCTTCCAGTTTTTCATCGGTGTCATAGGCACCGTTTTCGATCGCTTCCTGGATTTGCGCTAAACGTTGTGCCCGGATCTCTGGGCTTTCGCTGAGTCGATCCAACATTTTACCCGCCGAGGAGATTTCAAGTTCATCTTGCGGCGCCAGCACAGGCGACGCTGATGTGGGCTGTGGAACATTGGTGATAGGAGCTACCGCACGAGCGGGTGTCGCTCCGGAAGCTGATCCGACTCCTGAGACGTCCATGTTAGTCTGTCCCTCCTTGATGAGCCGATTAAAGCGAATTCGCAAGACAGGAAAACTGATAATCGGCTGGATAGGATCATAACTGACGCATGCCAAACGATTCAACCGGTACTGTGATCGACGAGACATTGCATTCCCCTAAATTGATGCGTGCGGAAACAGAGTTCCGGACGAACGGGCGGTCTGGGGGAACGTCATCTTTCCCGGCGTACGGCGTCACGAAACGGGTTCGTAAACGCTTGCTGCTGAAGTTCTGTTGGGATCCGTCAAATGGATCGTCAAGTCGGCCCGAATCTGCCCGACACCCAAAGTTATCGGCGATCGCGTTCCGGAAATTGAATGCTCAAAAAAATAATCGTGTTAGGCACGCGTTTTGTGTGGCATGGAGGAACTCTCTCGCGAATTGTACCAGTCGTGACGTTGAATGCTCCTGAAAGAAGTTCTCGTCAGTTTTTGGTATGATGTTTCGATGAACGGACAAGAATACTGATACGCGTGTGTGAGGAGTGACCAGGAAGACGATCATGCAAACTAATGGGCCTCTGACGGAATATCGAGATGGCAAAGTGACGATCATCGTCTTCGGTGAAGACCTCAAGCATCTCGATGAAGTGAACGTCGTCGAAATCGGCAAGAAGCTGTTGCAGATCGTAGAATCGGTGACTCATCCTTTGCTCGTGCTGGATCTGCACGCAACGGAGTTTTTCGGATCGTCGTTCATTGAGTCACTCTTCCGCGTCTGGAAACAGCTCAATCGAAAGCCTGCCGCCAAGTTTGGGCTGGCCGGATTACAGCCTTACTGTCGCGAGGTGCTTGAAGTGACACACCTCGATCGGTTGTGGCCCCTGTTCGACGATGCGGAAACGGCCGCTGCCGCTTTTAATCAGGCCTGATTCAAGGCTGCTGTAGCCAGCCCCTTGTCGTTTGACGGCCTCCCATGGCATGCGATTCCAGACTCAGTCGACGAACATGAATTCGTTGGAGTTGATGAGCAGCCGGCAGAGATTGGCGACGCCGTGTTTTCGAATGTAGACGGCGACATCTCTCGTCTCAGCGTCAGTCGGGCGTCGCAGGAGAATCATGCGAAACGCCAGTGGGATGCAGGCATCGACGCGTTTGTCGGCATCGGCTTCAAGAGGGAATTGCTTTGACACAAGGTCATTGATTCGTGCTTCCATGAATTCGCAATGACGTGTGACGAAGGGGTCATTCCAAAGGGATAAAGCCTGCTGAATCGTGACGCTGGTCGTTCTTGCGGGAGTGATCTGGTCACCCGAGGGACAGTCCAGCGCTTCCATAAAAGGATCAGGCAGTGTTCGGAAGAGAAAGCGGTAGATGCTTCGTCGCCGTCCTTGATCACTCGCAGGATCAAACTTCACGTAGTCGACATGAGGGGTGACATGGATTCCTGGTTGAAGGTCGAAATGGCGATCGGACGGGCCCCCCATCCGCAGGTCCAGCCGTCCCGAGATCGCAAGGATTGAGTCTCTGAGTGATTCCGCGTCGAGTCGAGTGCGGTTCATCCTCCAGAGGAACCGGTTGTCGGCATCGATGGTGGTGGCAATGTCCGCTCGATCGACATCAACATCGGCATCCTGTGCGGTGGGCAGTGTAACTGCAGAACTTTGCCGGTATGTCTGGCTGGTCAGGATCATGCGGTGCAGTTGCTTGAGCGACTGTCCTCTGTCCCGGAATTGAATGGCCAGCCAGTCGAGTAACTCGGGATGAGAGGGCCGCTCTCCCATATGCCCGAAGTCATTGAGCGTGGGGACGAGCCCTCGTCCGAAATGATGGTGCCAGACACGATTAACGATCGATCGCCAGGTAAGGACATTCTCCCGGGAGACAATCCAATTCGCGAGAGCGGCTCGTCGTGCGGATTCAGGGGCGTTTTCAGCAAGCTCGAATCGAGACGTGAGTCCCGTGAGACACGAAAGTCCCCCCGGCAGCGCTTCAGCGCGGGGGTGACGAATATCCCCGCGGTGTAAGACGTGGACAGGCCTGGGACCCGGCGGAGGTCGAAGTGCTCCGTCCGGCTCAAAATCGGCTGCGGCCGCATAAATGAAATGAGGCGAGGGAAGGGCGGCGAGACTGCGATTCACCAGTTCGAGCTGCTGATATAGCGCGAGCTCCGTTCGCTGGGCTTCACTCCGCTGGTCGTTGGAAATGGAGAGTATGGTTGTGATCTCAATCGGGAACTCGGACGCTCGAACGGG